>CALZHV010000289.1 GCA_945787485.1 uncultured Lachnospiraceae bacterium | reverse complement strand
GTCTGCGCTCGCATAGCTTGGTGCACTCTGAGTGTATCCGCCATTGGATACTGTGCTAGTTTCGCTCTTTGAGCCACAGAATGAAACATTGTTTGCAAGAACTTCAACTTGCTTTCTTTGATTACCGTTCTTATCGGTGTAATTACTTGTTTGAAGAGTACCCTCAATCGCAATCATAGAACCCTTGTGAAAATATCTTGAAATAAATTCAGCAGTCTGTCTCCATGCAACGCAGTCGATAAAATCTGCCTGTCTTTCTGCTCCGGCTCTTTGATACGATCTATCGCAAGCAACCTGAAAACGAATAACAGAAACATCACTTGGGGTTTTTTTCAATTCCGGCTCGAAGGTAAGTCTACCCATCAAAGCAACCATATTCAACATAGTAACTTCCTCCTAATTATTCGCCTTTAGCGACGATAAGTGAACGAAGTACACCGTCAGTAATGTTGATTACACGGTCAAGCTCAGCAGGGAATGTCTCTTCTGATGAGAAGTTGATAAGAACATAGTAACCGTCGGTTTCGTAGTTGATAGGATAAGCAAGCTTCTTCTTGCCCCATTCTTCTACTTCGCCGAGAGTGCCATTCTTAGCGATAAGGTCTGTAAACTTCTTTTGCAAAGCAGCAACAGCCTCTTCACCCTTTGAAAGAGAGTAAACCATTACGATTTCGTAGTCTTTTAATGCCATTCTTCAGCACCTCCTTTTGGACTTTTGGTGCGATTTCTCCTCGCACAAGGATATTTCGCCTGCAACAAGACATTTTGCAAGCTCCGTTATTATATCAGCAAAACTTAAATATGTCAAGCATTATTTTGAATGATATACGCTTAGGCGGATGAAATACACCGTTGGTGTGTCGAGTGATGTTTTGCGATAAATCGCAGGGTGATGTTGTGCTAAAGCACAGTGATGTTCGGCATAGTTTTGCCTAATTTCTGCAAAAGTGTTCAACTACTTTTTTAGACAAACAATTAATATCCTTTAACGACTCTTCAGAATAGCACATATAGTATTTATCCTTAATTGCCTTAAAAGTTTTGTCTCTATTAATATCAATATAATCTTTTTGTGTGTCGTTTACTATATAGGCAGTAGGTACGGGGCTTTTCAAATCTAGCGAGTATTCATTACAATCCAATGTATTTTGATATTCTTTACAATAATTTCTTTTTCTAACGAATACCAAATATTCTTTTCCCTCAATTAACGGAAGTGAATTATCCGGAGAAGCAAATATCAAGCTTGTATCATTATATTTATCAAATGATACCCATTGATATAGTACTATTTGTTTTCCTGTTTCGTCTGATTTACCCTTGATTGTTTTCTTAACTTTCGCATTATACTTTGTGCAGTTATAGCAATGCTCAAGACCAATACATTCAATAACAAAAGCATTTTCTGTTTCGTCAAGAATATACAAAGCCTCATCAACACTAGTTTTGTTTGCCATATTATCGGTATAGTAAACCATACTTTCATCATATTCAACAACAGCATTGTCATAAGAATCCTTATTGAGCGATAATCTTAAAAAGGTAGAATTAACAAAAATTCCGACAGTAGCACCTAACAAAACAAGCAAAACGCAAATAATTATTGATATTTTTTGGATTCTAAACATCTTACACAATTTTGCCGTCCCTCATTTCTATAATTTCATCACACATAACATTAAGGCTATTCTTATCATGACTGGTTACAATAAAAGTTGTTGAATTTTTCTTATTTGTTTCTTTTATTATATCAATCAAAACATCGACAGAGCTTGCATCAAGAGCATTGGTTGGTTCATCAAGAATAATTAAAGCAGGTTTATTCATAAATGCTTGAATTAAGCTTATTTTTTGCTTCATACCTAATGAATATTTTTTAATAGCACGCTTATCATTTGGGTCAAGGTTGAATTTTATCATCCAATTTTTTATTTCCATATCTGATACTTTATTATTTGAAATACTGTTGAGCAAAGAAAGATTTTCGAACCCACTCAGATTTTCGAGCATTTGAACATTTTCGATAACGAGCCCCAAGCTTTTTGGATAATGACCGTTTCCTATTGTTTTGCCATCAACCATTGCACCGCCTGTTTTAGAGGTTATCAAACCTGATATCGCTCTAAGAAGCATTGTTTTACCGCTTCCGTTTTTGCCTGCAATTCCATAAATCTTTCCTTTTTCAAACGAATAATTAATATTATCTAATACTAATCTTCCATTTATCTTTTTTGAATAATTTTTGATTTCTATATATGACATCATTTTTCTCCATATCTACAATATATCTTTTCTTAATAATCTACGGCCAATAAAATACTCAATAACAATAATCATCAATCCTGCGACATAATAATAGAATCTCTTATATGTAAAAATATCCTTATTCGTTAAAAAATCTTTTGCATAATACCATGCAGCGATATCATATTGCTTTAATTCAACGATTCGCTTTTCTTCATCAATATTTGTAATTGCATCAAATCTATCAAATATTTCCCAGT
>CALZHV010000288.1 GCA_945787485.1 uncultured Lachnospiraceae bacterium | reverse complement strand
TAAAAGCGGTTTCACTGTCAACTTCGCTGAATAGTGTAGTTTTCAAATGAGCCGCAGGATGATTACTAATGGCTTTTTCAGATGTAGTGTCAAATAAATAATTACGCCACCATTTGCCTATTTTTATATCTCTGGTTGCACTGTAAACAGAGATCAAGCTATCAACATCATTCAACACAAAGACTTTATACAGAGCTTGATATAGCTTGAGATATGGTTTGTCATACTGTCGACTTTTTCTGTTGAGACCTATTTCACATACTAATTCTTCTGTAACTTCGTTTTCTAGAAAATAATCTAATGCCGTTTTGTAGTTAGACATTCCCATCAATCGCTTTATAATAATTTGATCAATAGATGTAGCATTAGAACGCAATCGTGAAATACCGCTAATGATTTCAGCTGTTTCATTTTCTCCTATACATAGCGGCAAAAGATATGTATACTCATCAAATGTTAAGTAATCAAACTTGCTAAACAAATGCAACAACACCAAAAAAGGACGAATGATACGACCGTCAATATTGTAATATGTTTTCAAAAGCTGTTTAAGATATATAAAACTATCCTTATCTATTTGAAACTGATTGTCAGAAGAAAAATCATTTTCAGTACTTATTTTAAGCAACGCCTTTCCGACATCACTCAATTTTCTTCCGTCATCAATCAAACCAATATCAACTAACCCTGATGTTTTTTCACGAGCGTCCTTTGGTTTGTTCCCTGCCTCACCTTCGACAAACCCTTTCGTTTTCATAAAATCGTAATAACGAGTTTGCAACTCTTTGTTCCCCGACCAACTTTGGCCTTTGTTCTCTTCGAGCGTCCAAAACTCATCTAACAGAGCAAGTTGTTCTTCAATGGTTTTATTAAAGTTTTTTGTTCTGAAACTGGTGGTTCCCAAACTCCAACAAAAACTTTTATATGGAATTACATTTGGCATAGCCATATTCCCCTCAATAATTTATTATCAGCACCTCTTCCGAAGAAGAAGTTTTATCTTTTGTTTGATAATTTGAATTTGAATAGCTGTAATTAAGTCGTACAATCTTGTATCTGTCAGCATTTCTATCAAGCCATTCAATTAGTATGTTGTTTTCCTTACCTTTGCTTCTCAGTACATTGGATAACGCAAATCGGATATTTTTTCTATTCAGATCATCTAAAAAGGCAAGTAAATCTTTTTCGGCAGTTTCATCCCAGCCGCCTTGCTCATTATATGTAGCACAAGTAATTAAATATGGGGGATCAACATATACGAAATCTTGTGGTGTTAATGCAGATGTATCAAACTCTCTAAAATCACGGCAGGTAAAAATGCAATTTTGTTCTTGGATTCTATCAATAAAGTCAATGAGCTTTTGCTCCATTTTCTTATTGAAATCCCTTTTACCGACTGGCAAATTGAATTCGCCGTTTGAATTAAAACGAATTTGATTATTAAAAGCATATACGATTATTACATAAAGCATAACATAGTAATAATAATCGAAATTCCCATTTGCGTGTTTCTGATTAAAATCCGCACGCAATTTCAAATAGCCTTCTCTGTTATAATCGCCAAGTCCTTTGCTGCTTTCACAACCGTAATAATCATAGCCGTTTTTACTTACAAGGGATAAGCCATATTTTTCTATAATTTCATAAATCCATTCCAAAACAGATTCTTTATCAAGGTTTTTGAAAGTATTATATAAATACAGCAAGTTTTCATTCAAGTCATTATATATAACTCGGTTGCAATCAATATTGATACCGACATTACAGCCACCGCAGAACAAGTCAACAAATACATCTATATCTTTAGGGAACAGCGGCAATATTTGAGGTAACAACTTATACTTGCCACCGGTATAATTAAGCGGTGATTGTATCATATTGATTTACTCCTCATCAAAGCAAATACACAAAAATAATCTTTCGGCGTTTTCCGGTATGTCTGATTTTCCGGTTGTAAACGCTTTGTAGCTTTCCTCAAAAACCTTTACAGTTCCTTTTCGGCTAAGTATTCTCATAATGTCATCATCGGAAATTTTGGCATTAGAACGGCAGTTGCCTTTTTCAGCCATGTTGTTATACGAAAGCAAAATGTATTTAGCTTTTATGTCATTTATAAGTGTTTCAAATGCTTTTGTTGCTCCGATTGTACAATATTTACTCTTCATACCGCTTCTATCCATCTTTTTTGCTACACCGAAAACCTCAGGCTTTTCCCAGCGTGCAACATTTTCCAGCAAATGATATGAGTCGCAATATTGTCTTGAATTATACGGCGGGTCTATATAAACAAGGTCAGCCTCTATTCTCTTAACAAGATTATTAGCATCCTCATTAAAGCATTGATTCTTCGGATTGTTGTTAACCTCCGCCAGAGGAACATAAAGTTCTAATGAGCCCTCAAATTTTGCACCTTTTCTGTATGCATCATAATGTCCGCAGGTTACAGCAATTTTATCCATTGCATATAGCAATGATGTAATTAAAATTGCTCTTTCTCGCTTGTTTAAATT
>CALZHV010000287.1 GCA_945787485.1 uncultured Lachnospiraceae bacterium | reverse complement strand
CTTGTGTATACCATCTGCAACCTTTGTCAAAATTACAGGTTTTCCATCAAATCTTGCTGTATCAACATTTTTATCTGCGGCTATAATAATACCATCACAAGCTTCAATTTCCTCTGCTGTCAATACATTCTTTGCTCCGCCTGAACCGTTAGTTTCAGCCTTTAACGGATATCCCATTTTTTCTCCTGCTTTTTCAAGTGCTTCAGCTGCCATGTACGTATGAGCAATACCAGTCGGACAAGCTGTAACTGCCAAAATTCTGTATCCTTTTTTTGCTTTTTCTTCTTCAACAGGCTCATCTTTTCCATTTTCATACTTATCACAAATTGCAAGAAATTCTTTTGGTGTCTTAGCATTTCTTAGCTCACTTGTAAAATTCTCATCCATAAGTAATGCTGAAAGTTTGCTTAAAACATCAAGGTGAACATTTTCCTTTGTATCCGGTGCTGCAATAAGAAATAAAAGGTCCACCTTCTCGCCATCTAAGGCATCAAAGTCAACTCCATCTTTGATAACCATTGCTGCAAGTCCGGGTTTTTTAACCGCATCTGACTTACAATGTGGTATTGCCAGACCTTCACCTATTCCGGTTGTTCCTTCTTCTTCTCTCGCATAAACACCTTTTTTATATTTCTCAATGTCTTCTATTTTTCCACTAGCTGCCATAAGCTCAATGGCTTTATCAAGTGTTTCCTGTTTAGAAGATACTGATACACCAAGTTTTATGCTATTTTCATCAAGTAAATCAATAATTCTCATAAGCCTTCCTCCTCTTTTATCAAAATGATTTTTTTAGTAATTCATAAACTTCTTCTTTTGTTGCCAAATTTTCAGAAAATGCACTCGCACTTCCTGTACATACTCCCATCTTAAATGCTTTTTCATAATCTTCGTTTTCTATATATCCTGCAATAAATCCCGCAACCATTGAATCTCCTGCTCCTACAGAATTTTTAACCTTTCCTTCCGGAGCTTTTGATTGATAAATTTTACCGTCTGCGGCAATTAGTACTGCCCCATCTCCTGCCATGGATACAAGAACATTTCTGGCGCCTTTATCCTGAAGTATTTTTCCATATTTTATAACATCGTCTTTTGATTTAATTTCCACTTTAAAGATTTCTCCAAGTTCATGGTTGTTCGGCTTAATCAAAAATGGTTTAAGCGGCAAAACATTCATCAAAAGATTATTTGTGGCATCTACCACAATCTTTATATCCTTGTCCTTAAGTCTTTCCATAATATCCAGATATGCTGATTTCGACATCGTGTCAGGAATGCTTCCCGCTAAGACAAGTATATCTTTATCTGACATTGTATCTAGTTTTTTGTATAGCTCTTCAACTTTTTCATCTGTTATGTGCGGACCCTGACCATTTATCTCTGATTCCTCATTAGATCTAAGCTTAACATTTATTCTTGTCATTCCATCCGAAACGTTTACAAGATCTGTTTTAACACCTTTGTCATCTAAGAGTTTTATAAGGGTGTCACCTGTAAATCCGGCTCTAAATCCTAATGCAATATTTTCAAATCCGAGATTGCCAAGTACTATAGAAACATTTATGCCTTTTCCTCCCGGAAGAATCTTCTCGCCTGCACTTCTGTTTACAATGCCAACCTTGAAATCCTTAACATCTACGATGTAATCAAGCGATGGATTAAAAGTTACTGTATAAATCATGTTTATTCCACCTCCATTACATTTTTGTATCCTCTAAAAGAATTATCTACATTTTTGCATGTTATTATCCTTGCCTCATCAAATTTTCCAAATGTAACTGCTGAAATTTGCGAAAATTTTGAACTGTCCGACAAAATATAGACTTCCTTTGTCTTTTCTATCGCTTTTTTCTTTACTAATGCTTCTTTAATGTCCGGAGTAGTAAATCCGTTCTTTACCGTAACTCCGTTTGTTCCAAAAAATCCTTTTGTGAAATTGTATTTATCCAATCCCATTATTGTTTCTTCGCCTACAACAGATTCTGTAAGAGATTTGAATCTACCTGCAAGTACATATGTTTCAAATCCTTTTTGTGCTAATTTTTTTGCATGTGTCATAGCATTTGTAACAAACATCACGTCACTTTCCATAATATAATCAATCATAAGCTCTGTTGTTGTTCCCGCATCAAGAAAGATTATATCGTTCTTACTGACAAGACCGGCAGCATATCTGGCAACGGCAATCTTTTCTTCAATATTAAGTGATTTTCTTATATTTACATCATCATCCGTTGTCTGATATGCGGTTGTTTTAGCCATGGCACCACCATGAACCTTTATTAGTCTGCCTTCCGAATCAAGAATGTTTAAATCTCTTCTCAATGTTGATTCCGATGCATCTACATGATTCATTAACTCCTGAACAGTTATGCTTCCGTATTGTTCCACAAGATTAACAATAGTATTATGTCTTTCTTCCCCTAACATTTTTCTCTCCTTTCTTTTTGTGAATATTTGTGATTTTTTGTGACTGTTTTTGTTCGTTTCTGTATGTTATGTACATATAATACAATCATTTTCAGTCATTGT
>CALZHV010000286.1 GCA_945787485.1 uncultured Lachnospiraceae bacterium | reverse complement strand
TACCATAAAAAAGAAACTCCCCTTAATGTTTATCAAGGTAAGTTACCAATCCTTGAAAAACATTAAGGGGAGTTTCAATAAGAATTTACAACTAAATTTATGCCTAATAATCAAGTTTTCAGACAGGCTGGAGGGACCCATTATGAAACGTTTACTATCAATCCCTCTTAAATATATCTCTAGTATACACTTTTTCGATAGCATCATCCAAACAACTATCATATCTGTTTGCAATAATCGCATGACTCATTTTCTTGAATTTTTCTATATTATTTACAACTTTTGAACCAAAGAATGTAGTTCCGTTTTCAAGTGTTGGTTCATATATAATAACTGTAGCGCCCTTTGCCTTGATTCTTTTCATGACTCCTTGTATGGAAGATTGTCTGAAATTATCTGAATTGGATTTCATTGTAAGTCTGTATACACCTATAACGATTTGTTTTTCTTTATCAGGATTATATTCTCCATTTTCATATGAATATGCGCCTGCCATTTCAAGCACTCTGTCAGCGATAAAGTCTTTTCTTGTTCTATTACTTTCTACAATTGCGCTCATCATATTTTGAGGCACATCTTCGAAGTTTGCAAGTAGCTGCTTAGTATCTTTAGGGAGACAGTAACCGCCATATCCGAAGCTAGGGTTATTGTAATGCGTTCCGATACGTGGGTCGAGGCATACGCCATTTATTATCTCCTGTGTGTTAAGCCCCTTTGATTCTGCATATGTATCAAGCTCATTAAAGTAACTTACTCTAAGTGCAAGATATGTATTAGCAAATAATTTAACAGCCTCAGCTTCCGTAAATCCCATATACAACACATCTATATGCTCTTTAAGAGCACCCTGTTGAAGAAGGGACGCAAATGTTTCCGCTTTTTGTTTTGACTCTTCATCACAGCTTACGATAATACGTGATGGATATAAGTTGTCATAGAGAGCTTTTGATTCTCTAAGAAATTCAGGGCTAAATATAATATTTTTCGTATTATATTTTTTGCGTACTGATGCTGTATATCCTACAGGGATTGTTGATTTAATAATCATCATCGCATCAGGATTAAACTTTAATACTAATTCTATAACTGATTCAACTGCAGAACAATCAAAGAAATTCTTTTTGCTATCGTAATTTGTAGGGGCAGCTATTACAACAAAGTCAGCATTTTTATAAGCGGATTCTCCATCAGTTGTTGCGACAAGGTCTAAATCCTTCTCTGCAAGATATTTTTCTATATAATCATCCTGAATTGGAGAAATTTTATTATTTATTTTCTCGACCTTTTCGGGAATAATATCAACAGCAGTTACATGGTTATGCTGCGCAAGAAGGGTTGCAATAGAAAGACCGACATACCCTGTACCGGCTATTGCAATATTGTATTTTTGGTTTACAACAGGTTTGTTTGATGCTTCTACATATAAAGATGTAATATCAAAATCCAAAACTTGCGCAAGTGACTCAAGCTGTTCAATAGATGGTAAAAATTCCTGCTTTTCAAGTTTGCTGATTGATGTACGATGTATGTTGGTCTGTGAAGCAAGCTCCTCCATTGTAAGGCAGAGTTCTTTCCTTTTTGAATAAACGATATCTGCTAATAGTGTTTTAGATAGCTTTTTCATTATGTATTTCCTTTCAGATTTTTAACTTGTTACATTTTGTTTTTTATTTATGAGTGTAATTATAGTTTATTTGCATGTTAATGTCAATTTAAAATACATGAAATTGCGAATGATGAGAATATGATAAATGAAAAGTTGTTTCAAACAACATGAAAGGTAAAATGAATATTAATCATTTATCACTTTCAATAGAAAAATATTACTGTATGAAGATAACAGATTAGATGCCAATGATTGTAATGAGTAATTTAAGATATATATTTGTAAAATTTGTAAAATTAATATAATAATACACCTAAATTATTTGACATTTATTTTATTTAATATTAAACTAGATTTAACTTAAATTTTAAATAAGGGACAAGGTGTAAAAGTGGTTACAGCTATTATTGGCTTCTCCGTGATAGTTCTTATTTGCGTTGCTCTTGTTGTTGGATATTATTTCCTCGGCAAAAGAGAGCATGAGCAATATTTAGAACCGGATAAAGAACTAAAACCGGATGAAGATGAAAAAAGACATGATGATGATTTGACAGAATAATTATAAGGCTGTTATCAGACAAGTGTATGTCAATACTTAAAAAAAGTGGAATTTATTCCACTTTTTTTGTTTGCCGTGAACTTGTTTAAAGAGAGCCTGTTTATAGCTTGTTTAAAGGCTTGTTTAAAGCTGTTTTCACTTTACAATAATCGGTGTCAAATGTTATAATTAAATATCTTATTTTTGTCGATTTTTCATAGTAAATGAGAGAAAACAACAAAAAAGCACACTTGAGGGAGAAAACAGGAGGACTACACAATGAATGAAAAGTATCCGCTTGCCCTGCCGGAAGGTTCTGTATTAGCCGGACAGTATATAATCCAGAAAACACTTGGACAAGGTGGTTTCGGTATAACTTATATGGCGCTGGATCATA
>CALZHV010000285.1 GCA_945787485.1 uncultured Lachnospiraceae bacterium | reverse complement strand
ATGAGCATTCCTTTTGTATCCTTTGCCTGTCTGGCTATACTCATACATTGTAACACTATTAACAGTATAATTGCAATAATTATTACACTTCCGATAAAGCCTACTTCCTCTCCGATTACAGAGAAAATAAAGTCTGTCTGCTGTTCGGAAATAAAATTTGCATCCTTAACGGTCGCTATTGTTGACGAGTTAAGTCCTTTCCCATGCAGCATTCCTGAACCGATTGCCATAACAGAGTTATTTGTCTGTGACATATTTTCACCATATTTTGTCGGATTTGCAAATGATAAAATACGATTAACCTGATATTGTTCTAACAAACGCTGATCAGGTCTTTGTATATACCACAAAAAGCTTCCTGCCAGCGGAATAATTATTAGAATAGCAATTCCGATAATCTTATAGCTTAAGCCTGATACATACAGCATCACACAAAGTATCATAAAAAGACACAGTGTTGTAGACAAATCCGGTTCCTCAAAAATTAAAAGCATAGGAATAGCGGCAAATCCGGCATACATTATCAATGTTTTTGCCGTGTTTATTTCATCTTTAAATCTTTCAAGAAAACAAGCCATGAAAATTATCATTATTATTTTGGAAAGCTCAGACGGCTGAAATTGAACACCGTTTTCTCCACCTACTTTTATCCATCTTGTAGCATTGTTTACATTTTCGCCGGCAACAAGTACCATAAGCAATAATACAGCATTTAAAATGTAGTATATAGTGTAAAACTTGCATATAAAACCATAGTCAATAAGCGAAACAAAAATCATAACTGTTATTCCGCCTATGGCACCAATAATCTGTCTGGTTGTATACGAACTGTCCGCACTGTTAATAAAAACAGTTCCTATTCCAATTATCAGAAGTATACTGGCAAGTAATTTGAAATTATAATCCTTGAGATTGAACTTTGTGAACATTTTTATCCTTCTTTAACCAGCTAAACAATTTATAGCCTGTTTCATTTTCTGTATTTAAATCTACACCTGTAATTTTCTTCGCTATATTTATGTATTCCCTTGATGCCTTTTTTGTTGTGGTTGCAATTGTTTCACCTTTGTTTGATGAAATAATAATTGCTTCATCACAGGCAACAGTACCTATCATATTTATTGCAAGTATGTCTACTACGTCATCAACCGCCATCATATCTCCTCTTTTAACCATATCTTTTCTGACCTTATTTACTATAAGGTCGATACGAGGTATTTCATTTGCATCAAGTATTCCTATAATTCTGTCTGCATCCCTGATTGCTGATACCTCAGGAGTTGTCACAACAATTGCTCTGTCAGCAGGTGCAATTGCATTTTTAAATCCTCTTTCAATTCCTGCCGGGCAATCTATAATAACATAGTCATAATCTGCTTTTAAATCATCAACCATTTTTTTCATCTGTTCAGGTTCAACAGATGTTTTATCTCTTGTCTGGGCAGCAGGCATTAAATATAACCCGGGATTATTTTTGTCTTTTATAATTGCCTGCTGAGCTTTACACTTTCCTTCGATTACATCAACTAAATGATATACAATTCGATTTTCAAGTCCCATTACCACATCAAGGTTTCTAAGTCCTATATCTGTATCAATAAGCAATACCTTGTACCCTATTTTTGATAACGCACTTCCTACATTTGCGGTTGTAGTTGTCTTTCCAACTCCACCTTTACCTGAAGTAACTACAATTACTTCACTCATCCAAATTCCTCCTTACATCAAAGCATATACAAAGGTGTCAGTTTTGCCTTTGTATCCGGATTTTACTAATCCCTTTTGTCTGCCAATCACTACTATATTACCTTGTGAATAAACCTTTGCACCTTTTTGCACATTTCCCACAATAATAATACTTTCCTTAGCTTCCAAAATCTGTCCGTTTTTTATGTCTCCGAAGAAAAAGAGACCACAGTTATCTTCAGGTAATTTATTATTTTTTATTTGATTTTTATCAAATTGTTTTTTAGGAGTTTCAAAATAAACATCCTTTTTTATTTTATCTAATCTTAAAACTTGTAAAATACATTTTTTTTCATCATCCGTTAAATTCTTTCCTTCAAAAGTAACACTAAACGGTTTACACTTTTCCTGCTTTTGATAATTTATTGTTTTCTTTCTCAAATAACATATTATTTGTTCAAAGCTTACATTATCGGATATTATCAGTCTAAGCCCTTTGTTGCTACCTTTAATTATAACGGGCGTTTTCATATTTCACCTCTTGATATACTTAGTCTGATACTTTTGTATTACCACTCATTTCAGCTGTTTTAAGTTTTTCCTGGTCATACATATATGCATAAATAAAACCAGTTACTTCTATTGCATTACCGGATGAATATCCATTTTGTATAACAGAAGTTACTGAATATTCCGGATTATCATAAGGTGCATACGAAACAAATAAAGCATGATCAGGTTTTGTTTCACTCTCCTGTGCTGTTCCTGATTTACCTGCCACGGCAACATTAACTTTGGTTACCAGCATATTCTCAGGTGTATTAAGTGTTATAACCTTTCTCATTCCCGAATGAACACTA
>CALZHV010000284.1 GCA_945787485.1 uncultured Lachnospiraceae bacterium | reverse complement strand
CGATCGCTTTAATGATGATACCACTTATTGCATTTTTTCATAATTAATGGTAAAATTAAACAAAAACTTAGAGGATAAAAATAATATGGATTTAGAAATCACAAAAAGTATAGATGCAGATTTACAGAACAAACTATTAAAGGAACAAAATTTAATCAAATCAGATATCAAAGAACTATTGTCGGATGTTGAGCCAATTAATCCATTGTTTTATTACCATAGATTACTTGTGAACCTTTATCCCGATAGTGATTTTTCAAAAAACATAAATGATGATTTAACAAATGTTAATAGAACTATTATGAGCTACCGAAACAAACTTATTGAGGAATCAATAAAAGAAAATATAAGGAGTAATTCCATGGAATTATTTCCGGGTATTGTTTATACTGATATAAAGAACACATTAACTCGTAATGATGAGGGACATGGAATTGCCTCGACAGGAATCACACGAGAAATCTGTTTTTTAATAGCTCTAACATTTAATCTTACATATGAGCAAACTGAAGATTTATTGATGCATTGTATCGGAGAAACAGATTTTAATTACAAAAACCCTTATGAGGTAATGTTAGTATACTGCCTTAAAGAACATATTGCTGTTTATGAAAGTTTTTGTGCATTAAAAGAGAATTATGAAAATGCTAAGCATAATATTTCCGGTAAAGAATTACTAACCAAAAATTATAAAAATCTATTTTCTAAAATCAAAAATAAAGATGAGCTTGTGGAATTTCTTTCCAAACTTCCTAACACGGATTCAAAAAGTGCAAGACGAGAGTTCAGCAAGCTTTATGATGAATTAGTGGAAATAAACAAGGATTTTTCTATGATTGATATGGCAGCAGATGGCGAGGCAGATATTTTTTATGGCGATGAATGCGAGCTTTTGAATTGTGCCACTTATGATTATTCAAATGATATCATTAAGCGAATTTTTGGTGAAAAATTACGAAAGAAAGGTAACTTTAAATTTGTAAAAAAGCATTGTTTCACAAAACAAGAACTTCTTGATAAGCTTGAAGGAAGAAAGAATATCAGTAAGCAAGACATCGTCGTTCTGTATTTTTATAAATATATTGAAAGCGGTGATTGGGCAGACTGTATAGATATTTTAGAAGAAAAACGACAGAAATATCCCCAAAACGACTTAAATATTCTTGGCAATATATATGATGATTTCAGAATGAATTGTAATAGCATATTGGAAAAAGCGGGGTTTTCATCTTTATATCTTCCTAATTCATTTGAAAGAACAATAGTTTTCTGCCTTATGACCGAAGATCCAATTTTAACATTAAGAAAAATCGTTATGTCATAAATAAAAGATAGGTCAACAATATGGATAATAATCAAGGTTTTTTAAATGGAAAAATGATTCATTTTGACGAAAGCAGAAAAATTGAGATAATTGAAATGATTGGTCGTGGCGCAAGTTGTATAACATATTCTTGTTGGTTATACATAAATGGCGCTAAAAACAAAAAAATGTTGCTAAAAGAATTTGTGCCAACTCGTTCGGGCTTTCCGATTGAAACCATTATTTCTATTGAATCTGTTAAAATTTCTGGAAAAACTTTTGAAGGCAGATATTTGCCTGCTGCAAAAGAAGAATATAACGATTACCTGACAACACTAGATAGTATCGATAAGATAATATCAAATATACAAATTATTGACAATAAAATGGCTAGATATATTGTCTCATTGCCGGATAAATATAATAGAAAATTTGAACTGGATTTAGAGAATCATTTGTACAATGCATTTATGTTATTCAACTATGATTCAAATGACATTAACCAGAGTATACATCAATTTTCAATTGAACAACGGCTTGTAATTGCAGAAACACTGTGCCGAATTGTTGCAAAGTTTCATGAGTTGAACTTGGTTTTTTGTGATTTGAAGCCGTCTAATTTTCTTTATGATTTTGATGGCGCAACTGCAATACTTAGACTTTTTGATTTTGATTCTGTCGTAATATTACAAGATAATTTACAATTAGGTGATGAATATAAAACACCTGGAGGTACTGAATTCTTTAGCGCTCCTGAAGTAATTAATAATTATCATTATAAAATAGGACCTTTATCAGATGTTTATTCTCTTGCGGCAATTCTTCTTTATTTTGTATTATATGAACAATTGAAAGCCGATGATTTATCACTTTATACTCCGAAAGACTTTTTAAAAGAGGATTATTTTAATCTTTTAATGAAAAGCGATACGGATAATTCTAAATTTAATATTACAAAGGGATTTTGTATGAAATTTAAAAAAATTATCGAGAAATTTGCAGATGAAAATCCGAAAAATCGTTATGACAGAAATAATAATCAACCGGCTGTTCAATTGGCAGACGAGATTCATATATTGAGGGAAATCCATGAAAACAAAGGTGTTCACCCCGAAGTCATTCTAAACTATGCAAACAAAAGCAAAGAGAATATTGATATATTAGATTATTTGATTACAAATATATCAGAAGGTTAAAAACCAAGAAATCTGTACATAAAAAATAAATATATATAATAGACTTAACAACCAAAGTTGT
>CALZHV010000283.1 GCA_945787485.1 uncultured Lachnospiraceae bacterium | reverse complement strand
GTTTCCTGATGCTGAACTATGTAAATATTATGTTGTTCATTTATGGTTGCAATTGTCTTATAATAAGAAATTGCAAGGCGACGTGAATAATCCATTTTTTTATCCTTTTATAAATATTATTTTATAAAGCATCATAATTATATGCTAATTTAAAAGGGCATTTCAGCAGATACTTTTAAACCTATATAACATTATAATACAATTATAACAAATAGGAGAAAAATATGAACGAAAAAAGCACAACAGATTTAGAAAAAGTATTATCGTGCACACATTTATCAGACTTTGATAATTATTGCTCCGACAACAAAGATTCCATAATATCAGATCAAAGCAGCTTTAATGTCTACATGAAAGAATTATTTAGACAAAAGAATATAACTCAGCAAACAGTTTTTCTAAAAGCTGACATACCGGAGCGATACGGTTACAAGCTTTTATCGTGCGAAAAGCATACGAAGCAACGTGATATCATTCTTCGCATTTGCTATGCCGCCGGCTTTAGTCTATCCGAAACGCAAAGAGCTTTACGAAAATATGGTATGCCGGAGCTATATGCCAAAATAGAGCGTGATGCCTTTTTAATGATTATTTTTAATGAACATCCCGGAGATATTATCGATGTAAATGCACTTCTTAAAAAGAACAATTTTGACACTCTTAGGACTAGTGGTGTCCAGGAATAATTTTACCCCCTTTACGGTGTAAACGCTGTAGAAAAATGTCTGTTATAATTGCAATGAATTTGAGGGGAAAGTAGCGCATCGAGGGCAAATGTCTAACAAAAACGTTTTTATAATGCTTAATATCATAATTCCTATATTGGCAGGTAGTTCATTATATTATTTACTATCTCCAAATGTCATCTTTGTCAAATCAATCGATGACATAATAGGCACACTACACACTCTTAATATAAATAATAATATGGTATTAAGCTTTATAAGATGTTATTTTCTTGACATGCTATGGGCATATGCTCTCGTATTTGCACTATTTTTTATTCTTCAACATAGCAAACAAGCTTTGACGTTGACTTTTTTTACAGCTTTTTTATTTTCCACATTTATGGAAATTCTTCAATTAACTGATTTCGCAGGTGGTACCTTCGATATCATAGATATAGCTGTAGAAGGAGCCGCTGAAGCAATTGCTATATTTATCATTTTGTTTTTTACAAGGAGGAATTTTCATGAAGAAAAGAAGTAAGCAAATAGCAGTTATTGCGTGCATGTGTGCATTTGGTATTATGGCTCTTGGCAGTACCGAATCAGAGGTTTCAACAGGAAATGTTGACACAGAGGCTGTAGAAAGTACAGACACCGATGACGCAGAACAGAAAGAGGATACAACGGAAGCTGCAAAAGGTGATGTTACACTTAAGGTAGGTGAATATTTTGAAAATGATGGTCTTAAAATTGAGGTGCTAGACTACAATTCAGACTTCACAGAATATGATGAATGGAGTAAGCCATCCGACGGAATGAAATATATTGCTGTTTCATTTAATTATACTAATAATGCTGCAGAAGGAACCAAATATGTAAGTATCTATGATTACAATTGCTACGCAGATGATGTATCAGTAAATCAAGCATATTTAGGCAGTGACAACTTCACAAATGATAATATTGCACCCGGCAGAAGCAGAAGCTTCACTACTTATTACGAAGTTCCTACAGATGCCAAAAGCATTGAACTTGAATATACAGAGACCTTTTCATTTGACAACACGAGAATTGTAATTGTATTGCAGTAAATTAATGCACAAAACTACAATTGATATTACTTATTAGCACCATATTATCATAAATGGCTATGGACAATACAATCCATAGCCATTTTAATATTTATAATTTTTCAAATCTTATTTTTGTATCTTTTACTCTGCCGGAAACATTCTTTCATCCTTTAGATATTATTAACTTGTATCAGCTTAATCAATCCTTTTGACATTTTTTAATAAAAGCTTTGAGTCTCCGGAGTATATGCCGGTATTGCAGCACCACAATGAGGACAAACAGAAATTGTTCCGACTATGTACATACAGCCACAATATTCACAGCTTTTTTGCAGCATCCCCTGATAAACCTCAAATATTTGTCCATTCTTTTGCTTTGTGTATTTTTGAATATTTGTAATATTTGGTACAATTAATATTATCAGGAAAAAGATTCCAAATAAGAAGAGAACCGCTCCCGTTAATATTTTATTTAAATCTCCTATATGGACACCTGTATCTGACACCTGCACGGTTAATTCATCAAAGCTTATTGCAATAGCATGTGCAACATCACTGCCATTTGCTACAGTAAGGTTTCTTTGCATAATTGATGTCATTTCTGTTTCATCACTTTCGGTTACGGCACGACCCAATTCATCGCCATACATTGATTCCCAATGAAATTCATTAAAGCCTGTTTCTTCATTTACATAACCATAGCTATACACAATAAGCATGTGTTTTTCATCAGAAAAATTCGTGACATATTCATTATAAGCAAAATTTTCACAAGAAAGATAATCACTATTCCATGTTTCATCTGTTGTGAATTCCACTG
>CALZHV010000282.1 GCA_945787485.1 uncultured Lachnospiraceae bacterium | reverse complement strand
CTGCTGCCGAAATCACATCGGGTAAATAAATACTATTAACAGCATAAGCAGACATATCTATTCCTGCTGTTACTGATATCATCATAATAACAGACAATAACAAACTAATAGCTTTTTTCATAATTATTTCCTTTCAAATAGCATAGTTTAGAAATATGTTAGAATGCCATTTCAACATCATTTCGTTGGGTTTGGGTTGCCTCAAATGATGCAAATTTTTGGCAACCGATTTTATTTGCAACAATAGTTGTTGGAAATTGAACAATCATTTGGTTAAATTCCGAAACATTTGCGTTATATATTCTTCGAGTTGCAGCCAAATCTGCCTCGCAGGTGTTAATGGCCGCCTGAAGCTGCAAAAAGTTCTTGCTGGAATGAAGTTCAGGATATGCTTCTGCAACAGCGTTTATTCTGGATTGAATTTCGTCCATTTGGGCACTGGCCTCTTGCAATTCCTGAACAGTCATACCCTTTCTGATTTTAACAATCGCAGAAAAGGTGTCAAGTTCATGCGTTGCGTATGCCTTTGTAACATCCAACTGTTTTCTTAATGTGTCGGCTCTTTTTGCAAGTGAAACATCAATGTTGGACAAGGCTTGTTCAATTTCAATCGGCTTTCTTCTTAATTCATTGGCTGTTCTGATATACCAGGACAAAACAGAAAGCAGAGCAATTACAACCGCAACGACTAATACAATAGCTATTCTTATTATATTCGGGTTAGTTGAAATTTCCATCAAAATTATTTCCATTTTTTATTCTCCTTTTTTACACATAAATTCTGTTTCCGATATCGAGATTGTCATAAAGAACTTTTAATGTTGAAAGCTCTGCTTCCAGAGCTGCAAGAACATCTGCCTCACTAATATAACGTTCATAAAGTTCGGAAATAAAACTGTTATTTTCAAGTTCAAATTCATTACCCGCAGGAACAACTTCTTTTTCCGAATACGGAAAAGACAATTGTAACAATATCTGATCGTCTTCGATAATTATAATCGCCGGGTGTTCACCGGCATCGATGCTTAACATATTTTCCATAAGAACGGCGTCTAATACAGTAAAGGCAGCGATTTGACTTGTTGCATATACGGTGTATTCGCTTTCAAAAGCAGGATTGTCCATCTTTATCCTTGAAAAATCTGACAACGAAAAGCTGTAGCTGTCAACATATTTTGGCAATATCATGACTGCGCCATCAATTTTTTTGTTGAACTTTGTTTTTGTAAAAAGTCCTTCGGCATATACTCTGCCCTTTTTTACACAGTCTATTTCGGTTTTCTTTGTTGCTTTTCTGTCCTTTTTTATATCAAAGCAGTGGATGTCCATAGTTGTAAACGGGACATCCTGATATGTACCGGTCAGGCAGTTTTTGGCTACCTTGTATTTACCCGACAATTTAATACTCGGGCCTATAAGCTCCTCGGCTTCGGAAAAGCTAACTTCTTCGTTAAAAGACGGCTTATCAATGACTTCGGACAATGCAGCCTCAATCATTTTTTCCTGTGCCTCGGCAGCATCGGTCAAGCCATCCTTTATTTTTTTGCCAAACACAACATTCAATGCAATGGCTCCCACGATAGCGAGAATCAGCGTTATTCCTTTTGTGAAGAATGCTAATACAATGCCTACAACCATAATGACAATTGTTAGTGGCTTTTTTAACTTTGCAAACTTCATAACTTCTGCTTTTTCACTTTGCATTTTTGCAAGTTGCGCTCTTGCCTCATCGTTTAATGACAGGTTACTTAATTTCTGTGCACCCATTTTCATCTTTCCTTTCAAAATAAAGTAGTAGAATAGCATTCTGCTATATACTGTATGCTGCCCTCCTCTATATATAAAATAAATAATTTGCAATGTATGCAGTTAAAACCGGTCAGTCCGTTTTTGAATTGTTGACTTGCGTTTAACTGCATATAATATGGAGATGAAGAATGAGTAATTCTTCATATATAGGCATAACAAATATTATTTGCAACAATAATGTCAGCCCTTTCACTCGGTAAGACGAATGAAAGGGCTGTTTGATTTTAATTATTTGTAAAAATTTTACTATTTTACTAATATTTTAATTATTTCACTCTTTTTTGCATAGACTTTTTCATTATCTGTTTTTTTATAAGCTATAATACAAGCGTAATAAACCGTATTCGGGCTCAAATCTTGCACAATGAAATAATCACTTTTTTCTTTAGGCATATCGCAAATAAGATTTAATTTTTTATTTGATGTTCCTAAAAACACCTCATATCCATCTATATCTTTTCTTGGTTTCCATGCGATTTTGGCACATTTATATCCCCCGACGCCTCTAAAATTCTTATACTTTGTTGTGAACTCTTCGTTCTTTTTTAAGATGTCTTCCTGTTTTGTTTCGGTCAAAGTGTTTTCTGTAGTTTCCTGCGGGAGGTCCTCGTTAGTATTAGGCTCTTCTGTATCAGTATTTTCTGTATTAGGCTCTTCACTTGTAGTTTCTTCTACGAGAGCGTCAACATAATTATCAATATATTTATGTCCGCAGTTTTCACAAGTGAATATAGTATAGCCTTTTTCTGTTGTG
>CALZHV010000281.1 GCA_945787485.1 uncultured Lachnospiraceae bacterium | reverse complement strand
AAAGTCTGATGCGTAGTCAAGTAATCCATTATCGTATAAGGACTTAAAAATAGCACAAGATTTTGCTTGGCAATTCAAGCTTTTGTTAGGTGTAAAAATAATGTCTGTAAAAGCTGAATACTGCAATAATTCTTTTTGCAAAGCAGGATTTTCAATAAGGGCTAAAATGTATATGTAGTCATAAAAAGTAAAGTTGTCAGTAAGCGGATAATCAACATCACCGAAACGGTATCCAATTAAATGTCCACTGTTTTTAAGTCTTTCATCCGTTTTTGCTTCTTTTGGTGTTTTGTAATTAAGGTCAGTATACGGGCCTCCATTTGAGAACACCTTGCTACTTTGATAAATACATTCAACAGGGATTTTCGCATCGATTTCCGGTACATATTTAACAAGCGAAAATGCACTGAGCTTCGTCCCTAATTCCTGCATTGACTTACTTGATATTTCGAGTATCTTATACTCAGGACATATTGTTAAAAAGTTATTGTGCAATGCAACAATATTTTTTTGTGACTGGCATTTTGCGAATCCACCCGACCACTTAAATTCAACATTGATCAATTTATAATATGGTGGCTTTGAATTAACTACGAATACCGGTCTGTTTGCCATAATTATTACTCCTTTGTATTTTGACACTTAAATCATACAACACAAAAATAATTATTTTATCACTTTAAAATAATAACTTTATAATTAGGAAAGTAATTTGTTATTCTTTTATATACTCATCGTATCATTCATATAAAAAAATGTCGATTACACAACGGTGTTTTGAAATTACATTTTTTGTATTTTTTTAGTTGAATTATCCAATATATAGCATTATAATTGTAATAAAGACATACACGAAAAGAGGGATGAAAAATATGGCAGACACGTTTATGCAGGTTTTATTTCAATACTTTAATAGTATTAATGCAGCAAAGAGTTTTAAATCCTTTGCTTCAATGATTTTTAACGATGAGGCTTTACCTCTTGAAGGCCGTTATGTAGATGACATTAAGCATGATACAATTCCTTATTTAGATTGGCTTGATGAAAACAACAAAAATGTCATTTCAAATAAAATTGACTACTATCAAACAGACTTATTTGAAATGGTCAAAATACATAATAGTGGCAATTTCAAACCTTTTTTTGAGACTTTAAAAGAAGGACTGGAAATATTCTTAGATGAAAAATATGTGCATCCGCGAAAGAAAAGCCTCTACTATTCAAAGGAGGCAGTAAGTCGGCTTTGCAAACACTTTGATTTTCAGGCTAATTACATAACTATCGGCAAAAAGCAAAACGAAATATTTGCATATTCTTTATATACATCTCTCTACTTTGTTTCAAAGGGATATATTTGTCAGCAATACTCAGAAATAGTTAACGGATTAGAATTGGATCGTGAAGAATTTAATGCTGAAGTTCTCTCAAAATATGGTTGCTCGGGAAGACCCGGTGTTTATGCAATATACAATTTAGCCGACAGAGAAACACCAAATGTTGTGGCATTATACGAGGCAGCAGAGCTTGAATATTACGGTAAGGGTTTTTCCAAAAATCCTGATTATCAAAAAGCTTATGACTACTACAAGAAGGCTGTTGAAAATCCAAGAGCATATAACCCGCTTGCCGGATGGTCTCTTGGATATATGTTTTACTACTATAAAAATCCAAAAAAGGAATTAAAGGATGCGTATATTCCGGGAATTGACTCAATGACCGTTACAGACAGAAAAGCGCGTTCTCTTCAAATTCTCAAAATGTCATTCAACTGTGGTTGTCCTGCGGCAGCAAATGTTATTTCAGCCATTGTTGATGACGATGATGTTCCGGATATCTATAAATGCAATCTAAAAACAAGTGAAGAGTATTTAATAATTGCGGCAAACAGCAATTATGTTTATGCCAAAAACAATCTTTTTAATCTTTACGAAAACAGAGCCTTAAAAGCAGAATCAACCGAGAAAAAAAGAGAGCTCACAGAAAAGGCGTATTCTTATCTAAAGGAAAGTGTCGATTTAGGTGAGCCGTGGGCAATTAATAAATATGCATCCCATCTTTTTGATATTGGTTCAATTGATACGGCTTTTTCTTATTACAAAAAAGCTGCATATAAGCTTAATGATTGGGCAAGCTATAACTTGTTAGAAAAATACTATTTTCCATCAATAATAAAAAACGATACAAGTTTAATTTACCCGGATTCTATTGATATGGACTTTGTAAACTTGCTTGTGAACAGATGTTTAGCTTCAAAAAATCCGAAAATCAAAAATAAGACAGAAAAACTTCTGAAAGACAATGATTATGGAATCTAAAAATAATAAATTTATCGAAAGATTGATAATAAATCAAAACTTCAAGTGTGCTCCTGATTGCATTGATTTGTTTTCAATTGAGGAATACAAAAAAATCCTTGACACAGACAATAAATACGAAAAAGATATATTAAAGCAAATTAAATATTTAGTTGATGCTTCTGCTCTTTCTACAGGTATATCTGCAGTGTGCGGAACACGAAACAAAACCTTTTGCTTTAATTATGGCTATACCGATTCCTCCAAATC
>CALZHV010000280.1 GCA_945787485.1 uncultured Lachnospiraceae bacterium | reverse complement strand
ATTACATATGTGTTGGTGCTGATGAAGAAATACCGGAATCAAAATTAGTACCTGTAATCAGATTTAATTTGTTTGATCAATTTAACGATATTACATATGGATTTTCGACAAGATATGGAGGTGTCAGCAGTGAGCATCTGTCTTCAATGAATTTGAGCTTTTCAAGGGGAGATAATGAGAAAAATGTTTATTTGAATCATAAAATTTTTTCAAAAGCTATAGGCTATGATTATAAAAAATTAGTTTTGTCAGACCAGGTTCATGATGTGAAAATTAAACATGTTAACGAAGCTGATTGTGGTAAAGGTATTATTAAAAATAGTGATATCAAAGGAATTGATGGTCTTGTGACAAATAAAAGAGGTATTCCTTTAATGACATTTTATGCCGATTGTGTACCATTATTTTTTTATGATCCTGTAAAAAAGGTTGTTGCAACAGCTCATTCAGGATGGAAGGGTACTGTTAATAAAATCGGAGCAGTTATGATAAATGAAATGGTAAGTAAATATGATTGTCAACCCGAAGATATATATTGTGCAATAGCACCATCCATTTGTCAGACATGTTATGAAATTAGTGAAGATGTTGCAATGGAATTTAAGAAAAATTACAGCTTAGATATATATAATGATATTATAATTGACAAATTAAACGGAAAATTTCAATTGGATTTGCATAAAGCATGCTATTATAACTTTATTGAAGCAGGAATATTGAAAAATCATATTTCGATGCCTGACTTATGTACATGTTGTAATAGTGAATTTCTGTTTTCGCATAGAAAAACAAACGGTAAAAGAGGAAATCTAGCCGCAGTAATTATGCTTAATTAATTTATTTAACCTAAACTTTACAATATTAATTTAATATTGTACAATCCATTAGGATGAAAGAATATATATTTGAAACGGAGATTAAATAATGAGCAGACCGGTCGTGGCAATTGTAGGCAGACCAAATGTTGGTAAATCTACATTGTTTAATACATTAGCAAAGGAAAAAATATCAATTGTACAGGATACACCAGGTGTAACAAGAGATAGAATTTATGCGGACGTAAGTTGGCTGAATTATAATTTTACTATAGTTGATACAGGTGGAATTGAGCCTGAAAGTAATGATATTATATTAAAGAGTATGCGTGAACAGGCAGAGATAGCAATTGCCACAGCAGATGTAATTATGTTCATCACTGATGTCAGACAAGGCCTGGTTGATTCAGACGGCAAGGTTGCGGACATGCTCAGAAGATCCGGAAAACCTATTGTTCTTGTTGTAAATAAAGTTGACAGCTTTGATAAATTTATGGCGGATGTATATGAGTTTTATAACTTGGGCTTAGGAGATCCTATACCTATTTCTGCTGCATCTCAATTGGGGATTGGTGACATGCTTGATGAAGTAATTAAGCATTTTGATGCATCCGCAACAGAAGAAGAAGAGGATGAACGACCAAGAGTGGCTATTATTGGTAAACCAAATGTTGGCAAATCATCAATTATAAATAAATTACTCGGAGAAGAAAGAGTAATTGTTTCAGATATAGCCGGAACAACAAGAGATGCAATTGATACAAGTATAGTTAGAAATGGTACTGAATATGTATTTATTGATACTGCCGGCCTTAGAAAAAAGAACAAGATTAAAGAAGAAATAGAACGATATAGTATAATAAGAACTGTTTCCGCAGTTGAAAGATGTGATGTTGCAGTTTTGGTTATTGATGCCACAGAAGGTATAACTGAACAAGATACAAAAATAGCAGGTATTGCACATGAACGTGGTAAAGGAATGATTATTGTTGTAAATAAGTGGGATGCACTTGAAAAGGATGATAAAACCATTTATAAATTTACAAATGATATCAGACAAAAGCTTTCATATATGCCTTATGCCCAGCTCTTATTTGTATCGGCAAAAACAGGACAAAGACTGCCTAAGCTTTTTGAAACCATTGATATGGTTATTGAAAATCATTCACTTAGAATTCAGACAGGTGTATTAAATGAAATAATGACTGAGGCTGTTGCACTTAATCAGCCACCTTCTGATAAAGGTAAAAGGCTTAGATTGTACTATATAACTCAGGTAAGTATAAAGCCGCCTACCTTTGTAATCTTTGTAAATGATAAAGAATTAATGCATTTTTCATATACAAGATATATTGAAAATAAAATACGTGAAGCTTTTGGATTTGCAGGTACGCCTTTAAAATTCATTATACGCGAGAGGAAAGAAAAATGATAATTGCCAGAATTATATGTTTAATATGTGGATATTTGTTTGGATTAATACAGACTGCATATTTTTATGGAAGAATAAACGGAATTGATATAAGAGAGCACGGAAGCGGTAATGCCGGAACAACAAATGCATTAAGAGTACTAGGAAAAAAAGCGGGACTTATTGTATTTATTGGTGATTTTTCAAAAGCATTAATTGCTACTTTAATTGCAAGAATTATTTTTATGAATATATTCCCTGAAAATGTATATCTGTTTATTGCATATACAGGATTGGGAGCAGTGTTAGGACATAATTTTCCTTGTTACCTTAAATTTAAAG
>CALZHV010000279.1 GCA_945787485.1 uncultured Lachnospiraceae bacterium | reverse complement strand
AGCCCTTGGCAATCCTGCTTCGGACGCGGTTTCGATTACCGCCATCTCCACCAAAGTAACAACCGCCATACTTGGTGGTTGTTTTTTGTTATGGAGATGAGCAGTGTAATCGAAAGCGCCTTCTATCAATGCGGAACAACCGCACTGCGCCGAGCATAGCTCGTTGCGGAGTGCGATTACCGCCATCTCCACCAAAAGTGCCACTTGCGTGGCTAAGATAAGAGATAAGATTGAATAGATAATAGTTAATAGTATAAGTGATTTTGAACACTTTTGTACTATTATCTGTTATCTCTTATTTTTTATCTATTAAAAGGAATACAAAGTGGCTCCTGATAGCAATTATTAGAAAAGTCTTTGAATTTTCGGGGACCCCGATGGACAATAACATAATGTATAATAAAAAGAAAACAGCCCGTCAGACTGTTTTCAAGGTGTTTTATTAATGCTTGCATTTGCAAAAATCGCAATCATTGCTTATCAGCGCTTTCGTTCCCATCCACATCAATCCTGTAAAAATATCATAGACCGATAACTCGAAAAACACACTTAATAAAAATACGGTTGACTCAAACGGAATTTCATGTTATTATATAAGCACCGAATAAGTTATATGGAATGATATTCAAAGGAGATTTTATGGAACGAATTCAATTTTATCCAAGCATACAATTAAAAGAATTATTAGAAACAGAGGCAAAAGAAAAAAATATCAGTATCAGTAGTCTTGTTGTAGAATTACTCCAAGATCATTACGATATTGCACCTAAACCTTCTATTATGCTTAAAGATGCAATTCCTAAAGTATTAAATGAAATTGAAGAGTATGTAAAAACGATTCCTGTTGGAGAGTGTTTTGATTTATTAACAGCCTCTAATACTTTTAAATGTATTGAAATGACTGCTAAAGGAAAGCCTTCAACAAACAGAGCAACTATAGGAAAGAAGTTTGCTTCTAAAATTGGCTCAGAACCTTTTAAAAATGTACAGAGAGCATATAAGTCAGATGGTGTAACTATAAAACGTAGTGTTAACAATGCGACAATGTATAAAAAGATAGGTTAGTAAAGTAAAAGGAGGAAGTAGTGCATCGACATTATTGTTTTTATGAATGGATTTGTGTTTGATGATATGATTAGTTGTAGAAACTTGAAAAAATAATAAAAAGAGATTATAATAAATTTGGTGATGAAAATGAAAAACAAGAAGAAAAAAATTACGATAATAACGGTTATAGCAATCATAATTGCAATAGCTCTCTCTGTATTTGGGGTAAAAGCATATCTCGATAAGAAAGAGCAAGAATATATCAAGTCTTATATTGCTTCAATAAATGAAGAATTTAATCAATTTGAGGCTGTTGATGACAGAACAGAAAAACTGAATATGTTAAAAACAGAAATTGATAAATACGAGAATTATAAAAACACAGAAGATTCTAAAGAAGAAATTGTAAATGCTTATGATGAAAAAGTAGCTCTAATGAAGCAGTACTTCGTTACTGATTATGAATCAATAATAACCAATAACACTATTGCAGAAATAGAAAAGATTAATGATAAAAAGCAAATTAACAGTTCAAAAAAAGCCTTAACAGATTTACTTGAACTAATTAAAACTGAATCTCAATTAACTCTAAATCAAGAAGACTTTGAAAGCTATCAAACGAGTATAAATGATTTAGTAAAATCATACGACTCAAGATTGAAGGAAATCGAAGAAGCTGAAAAGAAAGCAAAAGAAGAAGCTGAGAGAAAGGCGAGAGAGGAAGCCGAAAGAAAAGCGAAAGAAGCATCTTCAAATAATAATTACTCAAATAATAAATCCGGTTCAAAGTCATCTAAAAAATCTGGTAATAAGGTAAACACAAATGGCTTAACTAGAAGACAATGGTATGATGAAAATGGTAATCTCGTTGCCGACAATTATACTGATGGTCATGGTCACTTATATGATCTTGATGGAAACCGACTTGAAAATGATGAAGGTTGGTGGTAAAAAAATTATGCATAACAGTAAATGATGAATAATTTGAAAAGAGAATATAAAGAAATGCAAGATTTGATTGATGATTTGAACTACCGAATTTTTATTTGTTATGGATAATAAGAATATTGTTTAGTAACAAAAGCCGGGGGCATTTGCTCTCGGCTTAAATCATTTTTATTGACAACAAAACACGAATAAAATATCATATAATTATGATTAAGATTATGTTTGTGTGCCATGGGAACATTTGCCGTTCGCCGATGGCTGAATTTGTGTTAAAGGATATGGTTAGGTGTAGAGGCTTGGAAAAGGATTTTGTAATTGCCTCCTCTGCCACCAGTACGGAGGAAATATGGAATGGTGCGGGCAATCCCGTTTATCCACCTGCAAGGGCTGTTCTTGAAAGTCACGGCATTGACCCAAGCGGTAAAAGAGCCGTTCAGCTTAAAGCGAGTGACTACGACAAATACGATTTGTTTATCGGTATGGACAGCGCCAACATTCGCAATATGACTCGTATTCTCGGCGGAGATAAGGACAGCAAAATCCATAAGCTGATGGAATACACAGGCAGTAGTGCAGATGTTTCGGACCCT
>CALZHV010000278.1 GCA_945787485.1 uncultured Lachnospiraceae bacterium | reverse complement strand
AAAATAAAGTTAGTAAAAATATCATTGCGCAAGTTTTATTAAATATAATCAAAAATATAACTAAAAAAATTTAAATATTTTCTGTCAGGGTTTGACGTAATTGTTATAGTAATGTAATATAAGATTACGGTTTTCAAAAGGTGACTGTTTAATATTTATGAAAGGGGAATGTAGTGGTTTCTTATCTTGGTCATATGATAAGAAGTCACTTCATAAAAGGTAACAATTATGACATATCAGGAGTTTTTTGATAAGATAAAGGCTCAATTTGGAAATGCTGACGCATCAGCAATAAAGGAGCATTTAGCGTTTCAGTTTAATATTACAGGAGAAGCAGAGGGAATCTTTTACGCTGAAGTAAAGGATGGAAAGCTTGATATCCAGCCATATGAATATTATGACCGTGATGCTATTTTTATCGCAAGTGCAGAAACATTTGAGAAAATTTTAACAGGCAAGATGGACCCTGTAATGGCATTTACACTTGGAAAGCTTAAGATTGATGGAAGCATTGAAAAAGCTCTCCGTTTGAAGGATTTAATTAAATAAGTTTTTTATGAAATCATTTTTTTGCCGCTTTTTCTAATTTAGAAACAGCGGTTTCTTTTTTAGTTAAGTAAATCATACAAAAATAATAAAAAGAACAATGGAATAATTTTTTATTTACTGATATAATTAGTCTTTAAATATTATACAAAAGGAGATTTTAATATGGGATATGGAGTAGAGGAAGAAATCGTCAAAAAATATGCCAAAAAGGTTGTTGTACTTGAGATAATAAGTCTTGTAACATGGATATTTATTATTCTCTATCAATTTCTGTTTGGTTTATTGTTTTTGATATTTGGATATGGTTTAGCTATGATTATTGCAGGAATATGGAATATTGTTGCATGTGTGAAAACCATCAAAAATATTAATTATTTCAACTCTATAACAACTATGGGTCAGGTACAGGGCGTTGCAAATTTCTATAAAATGAACAGAACATCAACCATCATTTTTATGATATTAAACTTTATTTTTGGTGGTGTGCTTGGTGGATTTGCATCATTGTATGACTTAATCATAGGTATTGTTCTTGAAAATGATGCTCAAAGGATTATAGCAGAAAATGATGTTATCGTTACAAATAATAATGCTCAATATGCAGACAATTATGTTAACGTAGAATCAACACAATATTAATCAGAAAGGGATACCGGTAGAAAATGTTTAATAAAATAAAGCTATCAAAAAGAAAACAGGCATTTTTGTATATTATGGTAATAATGTCATTTGCTGTAGTGTCTGCATTGATGTCTGTAAATATCAGCTATGCCAAGGAAGAAGGAAAAAGTGTAGAAGGTGTTGATGATCTTCCGGGCGCAAGGATAGGTGTTCAGTTAGGAACAACAGGAGATATATATGCATCAGATTACGAAGGTGATGAAGAAGGAACTACTCTTACAAGATACAATAAAGGAGCAGATGCGATACAGGCGCTTAAGCAGGATAAACTTGATTGTGTAATTATAGATGAACAGCCTGCACTTGCTTTTGTTGAAAAAAACAGTGAGCTTACTATTCTCAGTGAAGAATTTGCGTTAGAAGACTATGCCATTTGTGTATCAAAGGAAAATACAGAATTAAAGGATAAAATCAATAAGGCTTTAGACGAGTTAAAGCAGGATGGCACACTTCAAAAGATTATTGATAATTATATCGGAGACAGCACAAAGGGTTCATATCAGTATGAGGAACCGGAGGATGCCGACTATTCAAACGGTGTTCTTACAATGGCTACTAATGTTGGTTTTCCTCCATACGAATATTATGAAAATGGTAAAGCAACAGGAATTGATATTGATATAGCAACTGCTATTGCCAACAAGCTTGGAATGAAGCTTGAGGTAAATGATATGGAGTTTGATTCTATTATTATTGCTGTTCAATCAGGTAAAGCTTTGGTTGGTATTGCCGGTATGACTGTAACAGAGGATAGACTCAAAAATATTGATTTTACTGATTCTTATACTACATCGAAACAGGTTATCATTGTAAAAACAGGAGAAAGTGCTTCAAACGGTTCATTAGCAGACAAATTTAAGCAGTCATTTTTTGAGGACAACCGTTGGCAGTATATCGTAAAGGGTATTATAAATACACTTTTGATAACTGTATGTGCAGGTATAATGGGTATTTGTATAGGATTTTTAATTGCCCTTATAAGAACTGCATATGAAAGAAATGAACATGCAAGTGTATTGGTAAAAATAGCAAATGTTCTTGTAAAGATATATGTTACCGTCTTTAGAGGAATACCTATGATGACACAGCTTCTCATTATGTTCTACATAGTGTTTGGTAAGTATAATGCGAGTCCGGTTCTGGTTTCAATAATAGCTTTTGGACTAAATTCAGGTGCTTACGTTTCAGAAGCAATAAGAGCGGGTATTATAGCAATTCCTATAGGACAGTTTGAAGCGGGACGAAGCCTTGGCTTCACATACGGTTCAACCATGATTCATATTATTTTGCCACAGGCACTTAAAAATGCACTTCCTGCAATGTGTAATGAATTTATTGCACTTTTGAAGGAAACGTCAATT
>CALZHV010000277.1 GCA_945787485.1 uncultured Lachnospiraceae bacterium | reverse complement strand
TTTCACGTAAGAGTTAATGAATGTTGATTTACCTACATTAGGTATACCGGCAATCATTGCACGTATAGGTCTGTTAATAATGCCTTTTTTTCGGTCACGTTCAATTTTTTCTTTACAAGCCTCAAGTATTAAATCATTTATGTTTTTCATGCCCGAACTTTTTCTGGCATCAAGACAAATCACATAATAACCAAGGCTTTCAAAATATGCTTTCCATTTTTCTGTTTTTGCATTGTCAGCCAAATCATTTTTGTTTAACAAAATTAATCTGTATTTATTTTTCGCAAGCTCATCTATGTCAGGGTTCTTGCTGCTCAACGGTGCTCTTGCATCTAATAACTCAACGACGATATCAATAAGCTTAATATTCTCCTGCATCATTCTTCTTGCCTTTGTCATATGACCGGGATACCATTGAATATTTGTCTTAGATACAATCTGTTCATTATTATTATCTGTCATTATTATTCTTCCTTTTTTAAAATTATCTAACCTTAGCTCTGTTTTCTTTTGGTGATAATATATATGTGACTTTACCTTTAACATTAGATTTACTGATATTTCCAACATTAGTAAATCTTGAATCTTCACTATTATTTATGTTATCACCTAAAACAAAGTATTCATCTTTACCTAATTTTATTTCATCAGAAGCAATTCCGCCTGATAAAATAACCTCATCAAAAGGTACATCTTCAAGCACTTCTCCATTTATATATATTTTTCCGTCATGTATTTTTACTGTTTCTTCCGGTAATCCGATAACTCTCTTTATATCGTAATATTCATTACTGTTTAAATTTGAAAAAACAATAATATCATTTCTTTTTATATCACTTATTTTATAAACTAATTTATTTATTATAACAACCTGATTGTCTTTTAGAGTTTCGCTCATAGAAGGACCGATTACAGTTACAGTTCCAACACAAAAAGTTGCAACAGAATACCCAAAAATCACTGCTATAAAAACAAGTAAAACCCATTGCATAAATTTCTTTATAAAAGAATTTCTTTTTCTACTCTTTTTTACAGAATTAAATGATATTTCATTTCTATAATATCTTTTTCTATCTGATATTTGTCTCATATTGCTATACCTATTATTTATATTTAAAAAATGACTGGAGTATAGCTCCAGTCATAATTTAATATCTTGTGTGCAAAATTATTTAACAAGCTCTTTAACTTTAGCTTTCTTACCAACTCTATCACGTAAGTAATTAAGCTTAGCTCTTCTAACTTTACCTCTTCTGATAACTTCAATCTTTACGATTGTAGGAGAATGAAGTGGCCATGTTTTCTCAACACCAACACCATTAGAATTCTTTCTAACTGTAAATGTTTCTCTGCAGCTTCCGCCCTGCTTCTTAAGAACAGTTCCTTCGAAAGCCTGAACTCTTTCCTTATCTCCTTCTTTAATCTTAGCGAATACCTTAATAGTATCACCAACATTAAACTCAGTTACATCCTGCTTAATCTGAGCAGCTTCAATATTCTTAATAATATCGTTCATTGTGAGACCTCCTAATATTATTAGATGTTCATATATCACATGATAAAGAGGACCATCCCTTTTTTCACAACTATAACAATATAACATAATATTGTTTATAAATCAATATTAAAATCTATATTTTTTTGTAAAAAAATGTTTTATTTGAAAGAAAACCTAATTCTCTTGCTCTAAGTATCTGTTCGGTACTACCGATAAATAATATACCGTCAGTTGAAAGAGAATCATGAAATTTCTTATATATTTCTTCTTTAGCTTCATCTGTGAAATATATAACTACATTTCTACACACAATCATGTTAATATTGGAAAAAAACTTATCCTTTAACAAATTATGTTTATTAAATTCAACACTTTTTTTGATGGTATCTGAAATTGCATAATGACCATTATCTACTTGTTTGAAATGCTTTTCTAAATATTCTTTAGGTAAATCTTCCAGACTTTTCTTTGAATATATACCTTCTTTTGCAAAAGCAATTACATCCTCATCTATATCTGTTGCAATAATTCTAACATTTGAAAGTGGTATATATTTTGATAATATCATTGCTATTGTATAAGGCTCATCACCTGTTGAACATGCAGCACTCCAGATAGTTAATTTATCTCCATATTTTCCCCTCAAATAAGGAATAATATCTTTTTCAAATATCTCCCATTGATTAGGATTTCTATAAAATTGAGAAACATTAATAGTCAAATAACTGACAAAGGTACGAAGCAGACTATCATCCTGCTTCATACCTTCATAAAAATCTTTGTATCCACTAAATCCTTTTCTGGAAATTAATGCTTCTATTCTTCTTTTCATCTGGCGTTCTTTATACATGTCCAAGTTAATATCAGTAAGAGCGTAAACGTCCTTTTTGAATTCCTCGTACATATATGCCATATATTATTACTCCTCGCTTGCTGTCTCTTCTACTTCTTCGACATTTTCAGCTTCCTCAGACACTTCTGGATTCATTAATGCCTTTCTGCTTAAGCTGATTTTCTTCTCATCAATTTTAATATCAACAACCTTAGCTGTTACTTCATCACCTATTTTGAATACATCTTCAGGCTTTTCAACATGCTCA
>CALZHV010000276.1 GCA_945787485.1 uncultured Lachnospiraceae bacterium | reverse complement strand
CTCACTTTATCATTATTATAACTTAATACAAGCACATGTTTGGTATTTTGCACAACATAATAGTTAGGGTTAATAGAAGCTTTCTATGCTGATTTTCCAATAACAATCTCTCTTCTATACTCAACAACAGAAGGAAGAAGGTGAGATTGAGCAGTAATGGCTAATGACTCATATTGATTATTACGGAAGAAATAACAAACAGAATTGGAGGTACCTAAATCAATACCAACTACTGTTTCTTTGTTATACATGATAAATAAATAATATTATTACTGGAATGGCTGATAATCAGCTTCATGCATGGAATCTTGTAAAGCTTGACGGCGAGTGGTATCAGATTGATGTTACATGGGATGATCCAACTCCTGACAGAGGAGATTTTGTAGGACACGAATATTTCAATATTACAGATGATATTATGTCTGATACTCATGAGTGGCAGGAGGACAAATATGACACCTGTGATTCGGACGATTACAATTATTACAAAAAGAATGATTTGATATGTACATATGTTCAATTTGAACAGAAGATTTCGGAATTAGTCAAAGAAAATCCTACTGCAAATGCAGAATTTGTTCTTATTGATTATGATGAAGAACTATATGACATGCAATTTATTACACAGCTTGATGGGATACGAAGTATAGAATATTCAATTGAAGAATACGGAAAACACAAGGTTATACAGGTTTATCTCAATCAAAAGAATTAGAAACGGACGGTAAAAATGAAAAGCTTTGAAATAGAAGAAATAAAAGATTTTATTAATGATTTACTCGCAAAAGAAAAATATGACAGTTTTTACTTATATGATTTAAGATTAAGAACGTCTTTGGATTATTACATTAATGGAAAAATTAACAAAGAATTTTATGATGACGAAGAAAAAAATGACATTACCGATGAATATGTATGCTGGGGAAATGTTAAGCATACTGTATTTGAACTGATAAAAGGTAAAAATTTGCCGTTATCTTTTAAAATAATATTAATGTTTAACCGTGAAAATGTTGAAAGACTTATAATGATGAATAATCTGCCAATCAATTTTGATGATGTAGGTGCGCTTTTTTATAATATCTACTATGAAAACGGCAGTTTGAGTATAACAACGGGTGTTTCCTTAAAATATTTTACATTGGACAAAACACTCGAACAGCTTTGGGATGAAACAGTAGAAAAATACTATATTTGATTATTAGCACTCAATGTGCGTGAGTGCTAATTTTTTCTTGACATTGTGTGAGGCAAGTATTATAGTACTCTTTAGATTAAATAAATAATTAAAGGAGGCTATATAATTATGGCAAAACAAGGTAATTTATCAATTAACAGTGACAATATTTTTCCAATTATTAAAAAATGGCTGTATTCCGACCATGACATATTTGTAAGAGAATTAATCTCAAATGGCTGTGACGCCATAACAAAGCTTAAAAAGCTTGCTATGATGGGTGATTTTGAGGAAACAGAAGGTGAAGAATATAAGATTGAGGTTTATGCATCAGCAAAGGACAAGACACTTACATTCGTAGATAATGGTCTTGGTATGACTGAGGAAGAAGTAGAAAAATATATTAACCAGATTGCTTTTTCAGGTGCAACAGATTTCATCAATACTTACAAGGATAAGACAAATGACGACCAGATTATCGGTCATTTCGGTTTGGGATTTTACTCTGCATTTATGGTTGCTGATAAGGTTACAATTGAAACATGCTCATATAAGAAGGATGCAAAGCCGGTTTTCTGGGAATGTGACGGCGGAACAGATTACACAATGTCAGAAAGTGATGATGATGTAAGAGGAACAGCAATTACACTTTATTTGAATGAAGACAGCTATGAATTCGCAAATGAATATCGTGTGCGTGAAGTAATTCAAAAGTATTGTGCATTTATGCCATATAATATATACTTTATTAACGAAGATACAATGGAAGATGAGGCAGACGAGGTAGAAGAAGTAAAAGCTGTGAGTGAAGATGATGAACTCGTAGGTGATACTCCTGAAGCTGCAGACAATGATGAAGCTGCTGAAGAAAAAGAGGATAAGAAAGAAAAGAAGGTAAATAAACCACTTAATGATACAAATCCTCTTTGGATGAAGAATCCTAAGGATTGTACAGATGAGGAATATATTGATTTTTATCAGAAAGTATTCCTTGATTTTAAGAAGCCTTTATTCTGGATTCATTTAAATATGGATTATCCTTTCAACCTTAAGGGTATATTGTATTTCCCTAAAATTAATACACAATATGACCAGCTTGAGGGTACAATAAAGCTTTACAATAATCAGGTATTTATTGCCGATAATATTAAGGAAGTAATCCCTGAGTTCCTCATGTTATTAAAGGGAACAATTGATTGTCCTGATATTCCGCTTAATGTATCAAGAAGTGCATTGCAAAATGACGGTTCTGTTAAGAAGATTTCTGATTATATTACAAAGAAGGTTGCAGATAAGCTTTCAGGAATGTGCAAGACAGATAAGGAAAATTATGAGAAATATTGGGATGACATAAGTCCGTTTATTAAATTTGGATGTATAAGAGATGAGAAGTTCTGTGATAAAATGACTGATTATATGTTGTT
>CALZHV010000275.1 GCA_945787485.1 uncultured Lachnospiraceae bacterium | reverse complement strand
TGTATAATATGCAATAAGCTGCAAAATAACCGCTGATGCAAAAGCTGTAAACTCACTGTCAAGCTTTGGAATCCTGATATGCTTATCACATATTGCAGGATCTGTTACTTCTTCATCCATGCTTATAAGCACTACATATGCACCTCTTGCTTTTACTTCGCGAATGTTTGAAATAACCTTACTGTATACATCCTCCTGAGTTGCAAGAGCAATTACAGGAACATTTTCTGTAATAAGCGCAATTGTTCCATGCTTTAATTCACCCGCAGCATAAGCCTCTGCATGGATATATGAAATTTCTTTAAGCTTTAGGGCTGCCTCAAGGCTCATGGTATAGTCAAGACCTCTGCCGATATAGAATGCATCCGGAGCCATTTTTATATGATTGGCAATTCTCTTGATGTCATTTGCCATCTTGAGAGTTTCCTCAATTGTATTAGGTGCATTTAAAAGCTTTGATAAAAACTTCTTAGCTTCATTCTCACTGATAATATTCTTAACAAGTCCCATTCGACAGGCAATAAGGTACATTGCAGCAACCTGGACCGTATATGCTTTTGTACTTGCAACTGCAATTTCAGGACCGGCATGTGTATATAATACATAATCGCTCTCGCGGGCAATTGTAGAGCCCTTAACATTTACAATAGCAATTACTTTTGAGCCATTTTGCTTTGCAAGCTTTAATGCCTCCAATGTATCAATTGTTTCACCTGACTGCGAAAGAACAATTGTAAGAGTTTTCTCGTCTATAATCGGATTTTTGTATCTGAACTCTGATGCAATTTCCACCTGCACCGGGATACGAAGCTTGCTTTCTATAAGCTGCTTTCCGACCATACCTGCATGCATTGCCGTACCGCATGCCACCACCATTACTCTCTCACAATTTCTTAATACATCATCTTCAATACCTTCCTCTGAAAAATCAGGTAAGTCCTGATTAATTCTTGGTGTAACCGTATTTCTTATTGCATCCGGCTGCTCATATATTTCCTTGAGCATAAAATGCGGATAACCGCCTTTTTTAGCACTGGCAACATCCCAATTAACAGAAAGCATTTCCGGTTCTGCTTTATTTCCCTTCATATCCCTTATATCAATTCCATCCTCCGAAAGAGTAAGAATATGATATTCAGGAACTACAAAATATTCCTTTGAAAACGGAATAACGGCTGTCAAATCTGACGCTACAACCGAGCCCTCATCACAATGAGTTGCAATGAGCGGACTTACATTTCTCGTGACAAAAATCTTGCCCGGAATGTCGTTAAACATGATGCAAAGTGCAAATGCACCCGATAATTTTTTTACAAGTCGCTTTATGGCATCATATGGGTCTCCCTCATAAAGCTTATCTAAAAGCGCAGCCACAACCTCTGTATCTGTTTCCGACACAAGAGCATCTGCCAATGCATATTCTGATATCAATTCTCTGTAATTCTCAATAATTCCATTATGTACGAGAACAACCTGACCACATCTGTGAGGATGTGCATTAGAATCCGTAACACCGCCATGAGTTGCCCACCTTGTATGTCCGATACCGCATGAAGACTGACTTTCAACATTTTTGCAAAGCTCACGCAGCTCTGCTACCTTGCCGGTTCTCTTGTGAAGTAAAATTTTACCCTCATCGAGAAGCGCAAATCCTGCACTGTCATAACCTCTGTATTCTAATTGCTCCAAGCCGTCAATTATTATATCCTTTGCCGGTTTTTTACCTGTAAAACCAATAATTCCACACATGTTAAAATCTCCCTACTTATAATTCAATAATTTTAGTCTTAAAAACAAAAATATACATTCTGCCCCCCGTATATTCCTATTTTCATCTAAATATATTAATTATTTTTGGAATAACCAAAAATATTTTGGTCAGCAATGCTTTTGTTTTGAAGTTACCCTCATATTTATCATTGCTGTAACATGTCCAAATACACGAAAGAGCATCCGCCGAATATTCGATAACTCTTTTCCTCGTCACCCTTAAAAATCAAGGGACATGGCGCTAAGGTTTTTAACCTTTCGAAATCTGTATCCTCCAAAAACAGACAATTAATTCTAGCATAGCAATGTTATAAAAGCAAGAAAAAGGACTTACACGTCATTGTGAAGTCCTCTTTCGCATCTTCTATATTTCTGTATAAATATTGTTTTATCCTTTACTTATTACAGTATATGAAATTACTTTTTGTCTTATGAAATCATCGCTCCTGCAGGCATATCCTTTTCGGCTGTAAGAAGAGCAAGATTTCCGTCGAAATCCTCTGCACAAAGAAGCATTCCTTCTGAAAGTACTCCTGCAAGCTTTGTAGGCTTAAGATTTGTAATAACAACAACCTTCTTTCCAACCATTTCTTCAGCTGAATAGAAGTTCTTGATTCCTGATACAATCTGGAGAGTTCTTCCATTAACCTTTACCTGTGAGCAAAGGAGTTTCTTTGAACCTTCAACAGGCTGACACTCAAGTATTTCTCCCATCTGAAGCTGCATATGATCAAATTCTTCGATTGTAATCTCAGTTTTAATCTTTGCTTCTACAGTTGCAATTACAGTTTCCTTCTTTTCCTTTTTTAACAGAACGCAAGGCGACTTTGTAATAATAAC
>CALZHV010000274.1 GCA_945787485.1 uncultured Lachnospiraceae bacterium | reverse complement strand
CCAAAAATCATATACGTCACCGCTTGTTCATATAACAGCTCTATCTTCAATCAAAATCCATATACACACAAACCCAAAACCATATAATCCACCGCTTGTTCATATACCCCCTATCTCAAATCAAAATCCACACACTCACATCCCAAAAATCATACAAAACAAAGTAAAATCCCTCCAAAACAAAACAATATGGGATTGAATAATGCCACTAGCTGTGATACACTTATTGAGTTTGAGAATTGGAGGATTAATTTGTGCAAATAATGCACAACGGAGGTTTTTAAGATGAATATTTCCAGAGACAATGTAAGAAACATAGCAATAATTGCCCATGTAGATCATGGTAAAACAACACTTGTAGATGAGTTGTTAAAACAAAGTGGTATATTCCGCGCCAATCAGGAGGTTGCTGAAAGAGTGATGGATTCCAATGATATCGAAAGAGAAAGAGGTATCACTATTCTTTCAAAGAACACTGCGGTAACATATGGCGATACAAAGATTAATATCATTGATACTCCCGGACATGCAGATTTCGGTGGCGAAGTAGAGCGTGTTCTTAAAATGGTAAATGGTGTTATTCTTGTAGTAGACGCATTTGAAGGCGCTATGCCACAGACAAAATTTGTTCTTAAAAAGGCATTGGAGCTGGATTTAAATGTTATAGTTTGTATAAATAAAATCGACAGACCGGAAGCAAGACCTGCTGAGGTTGTCGATGAAGTATTGGAATTGTTATTAGAGCTTGATGCAAATGATAAACAGCTTGATTGTCCGTTTGTATATGCATCTGCGAAGGCGGGATTTGCATCACTTTCACCGGATGAACCGGGTGTGGATATGAAACCGCTGTTTGATACTATTATAGATTATATTCCTGCACCTGAGGGAGATCCTGATGCCGGAACACAGGTATTGATTAGTACTATTGATTACAATGAATATGTCGGAAGAATAGGCGTCGGTAAGGTCGATAACGGAATTTTAAAGCTTAATCAGGAGGCTGTGATCGTAAATGCACATGAACCTGAAAGAAAAATGAAGGTTAAGATTGGTAAGCTTTATGAATTTGAAGGTCTTAACAAGATTGAAGTAAATGAGGCACAGATAGGCTCGATAGTTGCCATCTCAGGAATATCTGATCTTAAAATCGGTGATACAATTTGTTCAGTTGATGCACCGGAAGCAATACCATTCCAAAAAATATCAGAGCCGACAATTGCAATGCATTTCATGGTTAATGATTCACCGCTTGCCGGCAAAGAAGGAAAATTTGTTACATCAAGACACTTGCGTGACAGATTATTTAGAGAATTAAATACAGATGTTTCACTCAGAGTTGAAGAGACAGATACAACAGAAAGCTTTAAGGTATCAGGTAGAGGTGAGCTTCATCTTTCAGTCCTTATTGAGAACATGAGAAGAGAAGGATATGAGTTCGCTGTAAGTAAAGCAGAGGTTATCTACAAGGAAGACGAAAAGGGCAAGAAGCTTGAACCATTTGAGATTGCTGTAATCGATGTTCCGGATGAATTTGCCGGTACTGTAATAAATATGCTTAATAACCGCAAGGGAGAGCTTCAGGGAATGGCACCAACAGGTGCAGGAACAACAAGACTTGAATTTTCTATTCCTTCAAGAGGTCTTATTGGTTTTAGAGGTGATTTCCTTACTGCAACAAAGGGAAATGGTATAATAAATACACTTTTTGACGGATATGCTCCATACAAGGGTGATATGATGTATAGAAGCCAGGGCTCACTTATTGCATTTGAATCAGGTGAATCTATAACTTATGGCTTGTTTAATGCACAGGAAAGAGGTACACTATTTATAGGACCCGGTGAGCAGGTCTATGGTGGTATGGTTGTCGGTCAGTGTGGAAAGGCTGAGGATATTGAAGTTAATGTTTGTAAGAAAAAGCAGCTTACAAATACAAGAGCTTCAGGCTCTGATGAAGCACTTAAGCTAACACCTCCTAGAATATTAAGCCTTGAGCAGGCGCTGGATTTCATTGATACAGATGAGCTTTTGGAGATTACACCAAAGACAATCAGAATAAGAAAGAAAATATTAGATCCAACAATGCGTATGAGAGCAAAACGAGCTATGAATAATCAGTAAGTTGCTTGTTTAAGAAAGGATAAAAGGGTTTTCAATGAGAAAATTTGATACCAGAATACAATATCTTAGATACAAGGTTATTAAAGAAACTGCAAGAATGGCATGGAATGATGAATTGCTTGAACATATTCTTGATATTCCCGACATTATCATTCCGGGCAAGAAGCCGACAATGGGATGTTGCGTATACAAAGAAAAGGCAATTGTTAGCGAACGTGTTAAGCTTGCTATGGGCGGTAACAAGGAAAATGAAAACATAATTGAGGTTTTAGAGATTGCATGTGATGAATGTCCGGTTGGCGGATATGAGGTGACAAGGACATGTCGTGGCTGTCTTGCACACAGATGTGCTGATGCTTGTAAGTTTGGTGCAATTACTATAGATGAGCATCAAAAAGCAGTAATCGATAAGAGTAAGTGCAGAGAGTGTGGTATGTGTGCGAAGGTTTGTCCGTATAGTGCAATCCAAAATTATAAAAGACCTTGC
>CALZHV010000273.1 GCA_945787485.1 uncultured Lachnospiraceae bacterium | reverse complement strand
ACTGTTGGTCCCCTTTTAATGCCATTTGCTCGGCTATCTCCTTAGCAACTTTGTCCCTTTTGCTTTCTAGAGGCTCATCTTGTTCCTCATCATAAAATGATGCAGAATACATCAAGGTTTTCATTCCAATAACCATTGATTCGAGAAAATTTACAACACCTCTTATTATCGGAAATCTTAATATTGACGCTTTTGAGCCAAAAGGCTTATATTCAGTTATTTCTACTTCGATTTCTTTATCAGGTTTTCTTACAGCCACGGCATATTTGTCATCATTTTTCATCATGACACCTTCCATGACAGCCTGACCACCTATTCTTACTCCAGCCATTTTCTTACCTTTCCATGTGAAGAAAAAAGGCTTGCTACAATTTGATATGTAACAAGCCTGATAATCTTTAAATTCAGTCTATTATGCCTGAGTTACACCGTACTTACGGTTGAACTTATCAATTCTACCACGAGCCTGAGCAGCCTTCTGCTGACCTGTATAGAATGAATGACACTTTGAACAAATTTCAACATGAATGTCTTCTTTAGTTGAACCAGTTACGAACTCGTTACCACAGTTGCATACAACCTTTGCCTGATAATAATCTGGATGTATTCCTTCTCTCATGTTTTTCACCTCTTTACAAATAAAATATTTATGAGAACAGGCAAATGCCTTGTTTCTTCATAACTAAAGTGAGACATAATCTCACACACTCACAACGAATAACAGTTTACCATAGGGCTTAGATAAATTCAAGTACTTTTTTAATAAAATTTGTAAATAATTATTAATGGTAATAATAATATAAAGGTATCCATTTTGTAAATAAGAAACATCTTTTCTTAACAATAAATGCTAAATTAAAATGTATTTTATTATTTTCTCAAAAGAGTCTTTTTAACATATTGTACAAATTCTTTATTATTCTTTGTTTTTACAAAAAGCTTTAATACATCTTCCGTTATTTCTTCGTTTCTTGCTCCCGATAATCCCTTATGAATTCCGTTTACTGCTTCCTGCTCTTCTTCGGTAAGAAGTAAATCGTCTCTTCTTGTACCTGATTTTGAAATATCTATCGCAGGGAAAATTCTCTTTTCGGATAACTTTCTGTCAAGAACAAGTTCCATATTACCTGTTCCCTTAAATTCCTCAAATACAACATCATCCATTCTGCTTCCTGTTTCAACAAGTGCTGTTGCAAGAATTGTAAGACTTCCTCCCTCTCTCATATTACGTGCAGCACCAAAAAATCTCTTTGGCATATGAAGTGCTGCCGGGTCCAAACCACCTGACAATGTTCTACCACTTGGTGGTACTGTGAGATTGTATGCTCTTGCAAGTCTTGTTATGCTGTCAAGAAGGATTACTACATCCTTTTTATGCTCGACAAGACGCTTTCCTCTTTCAATAACCATCTCCGATACTCTCTTATGATGTTCCGGAAGCTCGTCAAAGGTTGAATAAATAACCTCAACATTCGGTCCCTCTATAGATTCTCTTATATCTGTTACTTCTTCAGGTCTTTCATCTATAAGAAGTACAATCAAATGCATATCTTTATTATTTTGACTTATGCTTTTTGCGATTGCTTTAAGTAATGTAGTTTTACCGGCCTTTGGTGGTGAAACTATCATACCACGCTGTCCCTTTCCGATTGGAGACAATAAATCAACTATTCTTATCGCTACAGGTGCATTTTCTGTATCAAGACTTATTCTTTCATTAGGAAAAATCGGTGTTAAGTCTTCAAAATTCTTTCTTTTTGATGCCTCTGATGGCAATACTCCATTTACAGATTCGATATAAAGTAACGCACTAAATTTTTCTCCCTGTGTTTTTGTTCTTATAGGACCGGATAATATGTCACCCTTTTTCAAACCATATTTTCTGATTTGAATTGGTGATACATAAATATCTCTGTCACCCGGAAGATAATTTGCAGTTCTTATAAATCCGTATCCATCCGGCATAACCTCAAGAATACCATCCGCATATTCTCCACTGTTTAAATCAGGATTATATTCCTGACCATCAAAGACCATAAGTGAGACATCATTTGAATTCTTTATCTCCTGCTTATCGTCTTTGCCTGCAGCTTTTTCTTCTTTATTTGCCGGCTTTTCGTCTTTGCCTGCAGCTTTTTCTTCTTTATTTGCCGGCTTTTCGTCCCTGCCTGCAGCTTTTTCTTCTTTATTTGCCGGCTTTTCGTCCCTGACTGTAGCTTTTTCTTCTTTATTTATTGATTTTTCATCTGTTGTTTTTTCATTTTTCTTATTCATAAGCTTATCAACATTTTCAAGAAGCTGAGCAAGCTCTGATTTTTTTAATGTTGAAATATTTCTTATACCTTTTTCTTTAGCATATTGACGTAATTCAGCTAAAGATGCTTTTCTGTAATCCATTTTTTTCTCCTTTTTATCCGGGTAACTAACAAGATAACTTCTAAACTTTACGATACTTCTTTAGATGTTGTAATGTTATCACATATTTTATAAATCGTAAAGAGAAAATACAGAGATAAATCAAAACTTTTTTTACAAATAACGAAAAAACGCGACATTTTATGCAATAAACACGACACAATTTACATCAAATGTGACATTTGTAGAATCATTAAGACATAATTTGAAGTCAATA
>CALZHV010000272.1 GCA_945787485.1 uncultured Lachnospiraceae bacterium | reverse complement strand
AGAAGGTGCTATCGGTATCGCAGAGAAGGCTAACAAGGTTCGTAAGAAACCTCTTAGAGTTATCCTTAACGGTCTTGGAAAAGATGCTGCCCAGATTATCTCACGTATCAATGGATTCACATTCGTTGAGACAGAGTATGACCCATACAAGAATGAGGTTAAAGAAGTGTATCGTAAGTGCTACTCAAAGGATCCTGAGAGCCCACGTGCAAAGGTTAACTGCTATGGTGCTAATGACGTTTGCGAAGGTGTTGCTATAATGTGGAAAGAGGGAGTTGACGTATCAATCACAGGTAACTCAACTAACCCAACTCGTTTCCAGCATCCTGTAGCAGGTACTTACAAGAAGGAATGTACAGAGAAGGGTAAGAAGTACTTCTCAGTTGCTTCAGGTGGTGGTACAGGTCGTACACTTCACCCTGACAACATGGCTGCAGGTCCTGCTTCATATGGTATGACAGATACTATGGGACGTATGCACAGTGATGCACAGTTCGCCGGTTCTTCATCAGTTCCTGCTCACGTAGAGATGATGGGACTGATCGGCGCAGGCAACAACCCGATGGTTGGTATGACTGTTGCTGTTGCTGTTTCTATTGAAGAAGCTGCTACAGCTGGTAAGTTCTAATTAAACCTAATAAAATGGTTATTTTCGAGGACAAATCAAGTCGTGGTACGGCGTGGTTTGCCCTCGTTTTTTATGCTTACCTACCACATATCTACTACATATCTACTCCATGTTTTCCGTAGGTGCATTTATGTTTCCGATACTTCTTACCGTGATTACCGGAGCAGGTGCGGACAAATGGGTAACAGCAGTATTTTTCATGATTACGATGGGAGTGCTTAGCTGGATATTGTACGCGATTATGCCGGTTGATGAAGGAATAGTAAAGAAAAAGAAAGGTGAACAGGGTGTTATCGGATGGATGATTACTTATTTTAAGGATACCGGACTTATATCAGAAGGACTTGCACAGATAACGGCAAGTGTGCTTTGGATTATGATTCTGGCAGGAAGATTGTCTACGGCATGAGTTCAATAGTTATTGTTGTAATAATTGATATGGTACTTATATTCAGTCTGACATCGTATATGAAAAGAAATAATTTAGATTAAAAACTTGTAAGAAATCCATTGTATCATCCGAATACAATATAACAACAAAAATAAAACGTTTGCAAACATCTGAAATTATTTTATTAATACACGGAGGGATTTATTATGAGAATCAACAAAAAATCATTAATCAAATATATGGCAGGAGGATTTGCACTTGCATGCTGTTTTATGATGCCTGCGCAGACAAAGGCTGCAACAGACACGACAGTGGGTGCAGTGACACCGGGGGCCATCAGCGTAGAGGACATTAAAAAGAATAAAAACGAAGTAAAAGCTTTAGAGAAAATAATTGAGGATTATGCAGAAGATTATTACTATAAAGCTGAAAGAGACGACATCAATAATGAAGAATACTACAAATGGAGTGAAGACGGACATCTTATAAGTATTAAGCTTGACAGGCTTAATATAGAGGGTGAGATTTCATTTAAGGAATTTCCTAAACTGGAGATAATATATTGTCGAGAAAATGATCTTGAGAAAGTAGATATTTCAAAGAATAAGAATCTGAGAAAATTATATTGTAAAGACAATGAAATCAAAGAACTTGATACAAGTAATAATCCTCATTTGACTGTTCTTCGTTGTGCGTGGAATAACATTAAATCGTTGGATTTAAAAAACAATAAAATGCTTACAACAATAGGGGCGAGGGGAAACAAGCTTAAATCAATAGATGTAAGTAACAACGTATATCTTAAAAATTTATATTTGACATATAACGAGTTTACAGAGATTGATTTGAAAAAAAATACAATGTTGGAACATGTTACATTACGTGAAAATAAAATTAGTGAACTTGATTTAAGTAACAATAAAGCTCTTAAAAAAGTAGATTGCAGATATAACAAACTTACAAAATTGAATTTTTCTGATAATAAGATAATCGAAAATATAAAATGTACATCAAATGCAATTACTGATTTGAATCTTAAGGGATGCACTAAGCTTAAGGAGCTGGATTGTTCGTATAATGAGCTTCAGCAAATTGATTTAAAAGATGCAGTTAATCTGAAATATTTGTATGTTGATAAAAATAAGCTTGAAAAAATAGATTTATCAAAATGTAGCCTGTTAAGAGAGTTGTCTTGTAGTAATAATAAACTAACAACCATTGATTTAAGTGATAAAACTAACCTTTATTCAGTAAGTGTGTCGGATAATAACCTTACAGAGCTGGATGTTACCGAATGTAAAAAACTTAGATATATAAATTGCTATAGAAATAAGCTTACAGGAAATCTGGATTTATCAAAGACAAACAAACTTAAATATGTAAGTTGTGAAGGTAATAGCCTGCAGTCAATTGATATAACAGGATGTACAATGCTTGAATACGATGATGAAGATGAAGAATATTATGATGTAGAATATGATAATGGAGTAACAATTATCAAATAATAGATATATGGGTTCGTAATGACCGGGCAAAAAGAGATAAGATAAAAGACATGTTCCGGTAAAAACAGTCCCACCAAATCTTCGATAAAATTTTTAAAGGAAGATTGGTGGGATTTTTTTTTT
>CALZHV010000271.1 GCA_945787485.1 uncultured Lachnospiraceae bacterium | reverse complement strand
ATAAAGGATGCAGATGTATGCATTGACATACATGCAAGTAATTTGTATATTCATGAAGCTCCACAGGTCAGAATTAATGATGATAAGATTGAAGAAATGCTTCCATATGCCAAATGTCTCAACACAGACATGGTATGGATACATCCGAGTACTTCTGTTTTAAACGGAAGCATTGCATATTCATTAAATCAAATAGGAGTAAAAACATTTGTAATAGAATCCGGTGTGGCATACAGCATCAACCAGGGATATTGCAACAGAATTGTTGACGGAATATTTAATTTGATGCACGAAATGGGAATATGGAAAGGAAAGGTGTCAGAAGTGTCATCGCCAAGAGTTATAAGGGATGACGATATAACATACATTAATGCTGAAAGCAGCGGTGTATTTATTCCTTCTGTTTCAATATATGACAGGGTTTCAATCGATACAGAGATTGGAACAATTGTAGATGTAATAACCGGTTCTGTTGAGGAAATTGTGCGTGCAACCAAACCGGGAACAGTTTGCTCAATAAGAAATTACCCGGCTATTGAAGAAGGCTCTTTGATAGCGAGAATTGTAGGTGATGCGGATGATTAAAGAAGAAATATTTTCGATGAACACATCCTTCAGAGGAGAATATACGATTTATGGATATTCTTTCGGAAAGGGAGATAAAGCAGCATGTATCGTCGGTGCCATGAGAGGAAATGAGTATCAACAGTTATATATATGCTCATTGTTGTCTAAAAAGCTTTCAGAAATAGAATCGCAGGGTTGTATAACTGCCAATAAAGAAATATTATTGATACCGACATTAAATTACAGCTCGATGAATGCAAAAAAAACAAAATGGATTTCAGATGATTCTGATATAAACAGAGCATTTCCGGGTAATCCGAAGGGCCCTGCTACAAGCAGAATTGCGGCTACGCTTATGGAAAGAGTCACAGGATATCCGTATGGAATACAGTTTCCGAGCTTTTATCTCGAGGGTGATTCTATTCCACACGTGAGAATGATGGAGACCGGCAAAGAAAGCAACAGTCTTGCTAATTTGTTTGGAATGCCATATGTCCTTACCGGAATGAACAGAGCATTTGATCAGGTGACATTAAATTATAACTGGCAGGAAAAAGGAACAAATGCATTTTCAATCTATTCGAGGACAACAGATACAATTGATGAGCTTAGTGCCAATCTGGCAGTATCTTCTGTCTTGAGGTTTTTAACAAGAATGGGAATAATAAAATATGATTGCCATGGCGGTTACATATCAACTATATTAAAGGAAAAGGATTTGGTTTCGGTAAGAGCTGATGAGGCAGGCTTTTTCAAAAAGCTTGTGGGAATAAACGTGGAAGTTAAGCGTGGTCAACCTTTAGCCGAGATTATTAATCCTATGGACGGAAGTGTTAAAGCAACAATTGTTGCACCTACAGACGGAATTACTTTTTTTGCACAAAATTCACCAATGGTGTTCCAAAATGTGGTAATATACAAACTAATCAGAAGAATGCATCAATGATGTGTAAATAAATACATAATTAGCCTTTTGACAAAGGAGTTTTAATAGGAGGATATTATTAGCATGGTTAGAAGAATCTATGTAGAGAAGAAAAATGATTATGCAGTAAAAGCAAAAGAATTAAAAGAGCAGTTTAAGGATTATCTTGGAATAAAAACTGATGCTGTAAGAGTTTTGGTTCGTTATGATATGGAAGGCATATCTGATGATACTTATGCTAAGGCAAAGGTTACAGTATTTTCAGAACCACCTATAGATATGGTATATGAGGAGTCGGTTCCAATGTCAGAGGGTGATTTATGCTTCTCACAGGAATATCTTCCGGGACAGTTTGACCAAAGAGCGGATTCGGCAGAGCAGTGTGTCAAGCTTCTTAACGAGGAAGAAAATCCGGTAATTAAATCTGCAACTACATATATTATTTCAGGTAATGTTTCAAATGAGCAGCTTGAAGCAATTAAGGAATATGTAGTAAACCCGGTTGATTCAAGGATAACAGACGAAATAAAGCCACAGACTCTTGTTACAGAGTTTGAAGAGCCGGCAGATGTAATGATATTCGATGGCTTTAAGGATATGCCTGAGGATGAATTAAAGAAGCTTTATGATTCTCTTGGTCTTGCCATGACATTTAATGATTTCCTTCATATACAGAATTATTTCAAAAAAGATGAAAATAGAGATCCTTCTATGACAGAAATCAGGGTTCTTGATACTTATTGGTCAGATCACTGCAGACATACTACTTTCTCAACAGAGCTTTTGGATGTTGAATTTGATGATGGATATTATAAAAATATTATTTCAGATACATATGACAGATACGTAGATGCTTCTAAGAAGATGTACGAGGGTCGTGATGATAAATTTGTCTGCCTTATGGACATTGCCCTTATGGCTATGAAGGAGCTTAGAGCAGCAGGTAAGCTTGATGATATGGAAGTGTCAGATGAGATAAATGCATGTTCAATCGTAGTACCTGTAACAATTGATGGCAAGGAAGAAGAGTGGCTTGTAAGCTTCAAGAATGAGACTCATAACCATCCGACAGAGATAGAGCCATTTGGTGGTGCTGCTACATGTCTTGGTGGTGCAATAAGAGATCCGCTTTCAGGACGTTCATATGTTTATCAGGCAATGCGTGTAACGGGAGCCGCAAATCCTCTT
>CALZHV010000270.1 GCA_945787485.1 uncultured Lachnospiraceae bacterium | reverse complement strand
AGCTGCATAAAGAAATTTGTTGAAAAGCAGAGTTTCTGTAACTACTCCTGTTTCGTAGGCAAGAAATGATAACGCGGGAACCAGCCCGTAGCAGATGGTTGTGCCGATGATACAAAGAGTACCGATTAGTTTCGAATTTCTCATAAGAACCTCCCTGACATTTTTATTGTATTGTATCATAAATATGCTGCATAGTTGCAGTAAATAAGAAAGATTAAGTGGAGTTTATAATTTTGCTATCTTTATTGCTTTGATAAATGACAGAATTATCAAAAAATAAGCAACTATACTCTATCATTCTTCTTCTGCTTCGGATAAAATAAAAAATGCAAATACTGAAAAAATAATATGAGATAATGGAGGGATTAATTATGAGAAAGGTAACTGTGGCATGTACTCAGATGGCATGCAGTTGGGACAGAGAGGCAAACATTGCAAAGGCAGAGAGCCTTGGCAAGAAGCTTCTTCTTCCTGTAGATTCAGTTATGATTGATGATTTCCCTAATCCAATTGATGATCCTAATATTGCAACAGAAGTGTTTGATGCTGACAAGATGTCTGCAGATAAGGAAGCTTGTGATATCGGACCTAAGACAATTGAACTTTATTCAGAAGCTGTTAAGACAGCTAAGACAGTTGTTTGGAACGGACCAATGGGTGTATTTGAAAATCCTGTTCTTGCAAAAGGAACAAAGGCAGTTGCGGCAGCTCTTGCAGAGACTGATGCTACAACAATCATCGGTGGTGGTGATTCAGCAGCTGCTGTAAATATTTTAGGATACGGTCCAAAGATGAGCCATATTTCAACAGGTGGCGGTGCTTCACTTGAATTCCTTGAGGGTAAGGAGCTTCCTGGTGTTGCAGCAGCTAACGATAAGTAAGAATTGCATCATTTATAAAGTTCGAAATAAAAGAGGATTATAAATGAAAAAAATAATTGGAATTATATTAACTATTATTGGCGGGTTTTGTTTATTCTTTGCATTGATATTCGGTCTTGTATTTGGTGGAATCGGAATTAGTTTTTCTTCATCAGCCAATTCTGATAAGGAATATGATTCGTATGAATATTCCGCATGTGATGGGATAATTATTTCTTCACATGGTTCAGGTGATTCGAGCTCAGGTACAAGTTCTGAGACAGTAATAGCATATTATGTTGACGGGCTTCAGTATACCGGTACTCTTAATTTGTATAGCAGTGACTTCACTGAGGGAGATACTGTTTTGGTATATTATGAAGTAAACGATCCGAGTCAATTTGAAGTTCCGACTCTTTCAAAAGCTGTTTATGGTACATTGGGTTCAATTTTTTCAATTATTGGAATTGCAATGTTTTCTGTATTTGGCTTAGTAGGAATTGTGATGCTGGTCGTTGGTATTATATTGATAAAATCGGCCAAGAAAGATTTGATAAATAGTTAATGGATAAGGAGAAAAAAATGTCAAGAAAAAGAATTATTGCAGGTAACTGGAAGATGAATATGACTCCATCAGAGGCTGTTAAGCTTGTTGAGGAGTTAAAGCCATTAGTAGTAAATGATGATGTTGATGTTGTTTACTGTGTTCCGGCAATTGATATTGTACCTGTTGTTGAAGCAGTTAAGGGAACTAATGTACAGGTTGGTGCAGAAAACTTCTATATTGAAGATAAGGGTGCATACACAGGTGAAATTAGTGCTCCAATGCTTGTTGATGCAGGAGTAAAGTATGTTATCATCGGACACTCAGAGCGTCGTGACTACTTCAAAGAGGATGACACATTCCTTAACAAGAAAGTAAAGAAGGCTATCGAAGCAGGACTTACTCCAATTCTTTGCTGTGGTGAGTCACTTGAGCAGAGAGAACTTGGTGTAACAATGGACTGGATAAGACTTCAGATTAAGTCAGACCTTGCAGGTGTTGCATCAGATGATGTTAAGAAGCTTGTTATTGCATACGAGCCAATCTGGGCTATCGGTACAGGTAAGACTGCTACATCTGATCAGGCTCAGGAGGTTTGTAAGGGTATTCGTGATCTTATTGCTGAAATCTATGATGCACCAACAGCTGAAGCTGTTCGTATCCAGTACGGTGGTTCTATGAATGCCGGAAATGCAGCAGAGCTTCTTGCTAAACCGGACATCGATGGAGGACTTATCGGTGGTGCTTCATTAAAGGCTGAATTTGGTCAGGTAGTTAATGCATAATTTTTGTCGGTATTATTTTATAAGAAACTGATGTATGAAAAGAGAACTTTGTTTGTGTTTAGCTAAAAAGTTCTCTTTTTGTATATTATCAAATATTTGGAGGTGAATATATGCCATTTATTAATTCAAAAATTAGTGTAAAGGTAAATGAAGAACAGGAAAAACAGCTTAAGCAGGAACTTGGCGAGGCAATAAGAATTATTCCGGGTAAAAGCGAAAACTGGCTTATGGTTGGATTTGAAGACGAGTATAAGCTTTATTTTAAGGGAGATAAAAGCGAACCTTTGGCTTTTGTAGAGGTAAGTGTATTCGGTTCTGAAAATCCTGCTGCTTTTGACAAGCTTACAGGCAGAATATGTGAGATATTTAATAATATTCTTGGGATTAAGCCGGATAATATTTATGTGAAATACGAAGCAACATCAAATTGGGGATGGAATGGCGGAAATTTCTAGATAAGGGAAGATTAAATGAAGAATATATTTAAAAGCTCTGTAATAAGATGATAACAAATCTTATTATGGAGCTTTTGTTTATGATACGGAAAATTAAACAGG
>CALZHV010000269.1 GCA_945787485.1 uncultured Lachnospiraceae bacterium | reverse complement strand
CAAAGGCATCTTGACAATTGTAGCAACATTCTGTGAGTCCGGCTCAACCTCATTATTTTCTTCATTACTGTTAAGAAGATGTTCAAAACTGTGCTCATCTGAATTGAGTAAATCATCAGGCTCCTTAAGTGGTAAAAGAATAATGCCGTTAAGTTTTCCTTTTCCGTCGTAGCTTAGCTTAAGTACATCTTTAGATATCCAAAATTTAATTGCTCTGCATATATCTTTTTCAGTAAGGTTAAAATGGTCTGCTATCTGAGCTACCGTAACAGCTGAATTATTTGATAAAAGTCTTACAAGATACAGATAAACCTTTACGAATTCGCCGTTAGCTTCTGTCATGTAATAGTCAATAAAAAAGTTTGAAATTGAAGAGTGTGTTTCCCTATTTTCAGTTGAAATTGTTATCGCTTTCATACTGAGTATAACCCCCTCATTGCTAATGTAAAATGAATTATAACACAGCATTTTCAAATTTCAACCGAACGTTTTTTCTACATGCTTTGTTGGCAAAAATGTGGAAAATGTGGATAATGTGGATTGCATGTTACCATAATATTTTCACATTTCGTTATGCATTGAAATGTCGATAAATGAGATAATATTATGTTAACAGATAAAAACAAGACCAATCGCTGTTGATTGAGCGTTTGGTCTTGTGGATAATGTGGATAATTATTTTTTTAAGAGTGAAACTCCAACAGAATCAATGTTTCCGGCTCCCATGGTTATCAACAAATCATTTTTTTTGCAATTTTTTTCGACAAATTTTATTATTTCTTCAAAGCTGCCAATGTATAGGGCATTTCCGCCTTTTTCATTAATTTTGTCAGCTAAATCCTTTGAAGAAACCATGCCGTTATCTTTTTCGCGCGCTGCATATATATCTGCAAGGATAACATGATCACAGGTTGAAAGAGCTTTTGCAAAATCATCAAGTAATGCATATGTTCTCGTATATGTATGAGGCTGGAAAACACACCATATTTCATTGTGTGGAGTGTTCTTTGCAGCATTTAATGTGGCAGCAATTTCTGTTGGATGATGAGCATAGTCATCCAGAACCATGACGCCGTTATTGGTTGTGCCCTTGTGCTCGAAGCGTCTCTTTGCACTTGTACATGCGATAAAGCCTGCTTTTATACTTTCCATAGGTATATTAAGGAAATCACAGACAGCAATAACAGAAAGAGAATTAACAACATTGTGAATACCTGTTGAGTGTAAGGTGATTGTATCAACCTCTTTTCCGTCAACGATAAGAGTGTATGTAGGATGTCCGTTTGTGTCGAATGTAACAGACTTGGCTGAGTATTTATTATTCTCGTTTAAACCGAAAGTAATTATATTGCAGTCCAGCCCGTCAGTAATTGTGTCGGTGTGCTCCATATCACCGTTTATTACAAGCAAGCCGTCATTAGGAAGCTTGTGTGCAAAAGTTTTAAATGATTCTACAATTTCAGTGATGCCGCCCTTGAAGAAGTCAAGGTGATCAGCATCTACATTTAATATAATGCTGATATACGGGTTGAATGAATGGTAACTGTTTTTGTATTCACATGCTTCGGTGACAAAGTAATCTGTATGTCCGACACGGATGTTTCCGCCTATGACATCAAGCATGCCGCCTATTGAAATAGTAGGATCTGTTTCCGCCTGAAGCAGAATGTGAGATAACATGGAAGTTGTTGTTGTCTTGCCATGAGTACCACTTACAGCTACGCTGTATTTGTATTTACTCATTATTTGTCCAAGAAGCTCAGCACGACTTAACATAGGTATTTTTTTCGACTTAACAGCCAAAAGTTCAGGATTGTCATCTGAAATTGCAGCCGTGTAAACTACTAAATCAATGTCATCCGTGATGTTTTCCGCAACCTGACCTATCATGATTTGCGCACCAAGACCTTTTAAAGTATTTGTAATGTCAGATTCTTTCATATCTGAGCCTGATACACGAAAATTATCTTGAAGAAGTATTTCTGCTAAACCACTCATGCTTATTCCACCAATACCCATGAAGTGGACTTTGCATGGATTATCAAAATCAACTGTAAACATTATTTCGCCTTCCTTTATTTATAAAAATGTGCATATTTAGTATACCACAATTCATTGACAATACAATTAGTTTGTGAGATATTTAAGGTTATGAAAATATATTATTTAACAGATTAAAACGAATCTGAGAGTGGAGAAAAAAGTGGAACAAGAAGAAAAACAGCAATTGCCGTTGATAAAAGATATTTATGATGTGATTATTGTTGGAACAGGTGTCGCAGGCTTATTTTCTGCGTTATCTATTTCAGAAGAAAATTCAATATTGATGATATCAAAGGATAAGATAAAAAACAGTGATTCTTATCTGGCACAGGGTGGAATCTGTACGCTCAAGGAACCTTCGGATTTTGATAGTTTTCTCGAGGACACATTGCGCGCCGGACGTTATGAAAACAAGGAAGACAGCGTGCGTGTTATGATTGAGAATTCACCTATGATTATGAAAAGACTTGTGGAATATGGTGTTCTTTTTGATACGAAGTCAGATGGAAGCTACGAATACACAAGAGAAGGTGCACATTCTACCTACAGGATTCTTCATCATAAGGATGTAACAGGCAAGGAAATTACAAATAAACTTCTTAATAATGTAAGACAAAGAAGTAATATAACATTGTGCGAATATACAAAAATGATGGACCTAATAATAGAAGATAATACATGCAAGGGTGTGGTTTTGTTCAGCAATGGGAAGCCGAAGGCTGTATACGCAAAGG
>CALZHV010000268.1 GCA_945787485.1 uncultured Lachnospiraceae bacterium | reverse complement strand
GAGGCTGAAAGTGTTAAAGGAGGTACATATAAACATAAAGCATTAGGTATTGTAACAATGAATTCAGAATGTTTATTTATGATGAAAGTTATAAAACATTTAATGGACTCTTTAACAACAGAATCTGTTGTAGTGAAAACTGATGATATTACAGATATTGAAGTTGTTGCTGTGGCAACAGAGTCTAATTTGAGCGAAAATTTAACTTGCTATGAAACATCTAATAATGGCTTTTCTACTGCTTTTGTAACTGATGGCATAATTAAAGGTTTCTGTTTCGGAAAAGCAGAACTTGAAGTTATAAAAAAGAATGCAGTATTAAGGTACAATTTATTGAAAGCAATTGATGATGAAGATAAGGCTGATCCTATAAATGTTTTTCTTGAAGAAGAGAGAGCAAAGGGCAACGAAGTAACATATTACAATCTGTTTCAAGACAAAGTTCTTGATTATGATATTGCAGATGAATACCTTTTGGAAGCAAAAGAAGACCATATTTCTTATGAGGTTAATGGTGAATCTTTTGCAAAAATGTATTTCGATAAAGAAGGATTTAAGCTTTACTTATATCCAAACATAGAAGGAGAACCATTCTTTATAGAAGATGTTTGTGTTGACACTCCTGATGATGTTGCTTTAATGTATAATGGTAATCCTCCAACCGGAAGAACGAGTGTTGACGAAGCTGCCAATAAAACAATAATTGCATTTTATAATGTGCTATATAGACAAAATAATGAGGAATAACGATGACTTATGTTATTTCTGACCTGCACGGTTATCCGATAGAAAAATTAAAAACATTGCTTGAAAAGGCCGGGTTTTGTGATGATGACGAATTGTTTATTCTCGGTGATGTAATTGAGAGAAACGGTGACGGTGGCGAGGCAATGAATGCCTATCCAGACCTTGTAAATCATACCCCAGAGGAGCAGGCGGTTATCCGCAAAAACCTCCTCGCCTATTGCCGACTTGATACTCTCGCAATGGTCAAGGTGCTTGAAAAACTGTATGATATGTGTTAAACTGCAAGTAAAGATAGAAAAGAAAAACAAATAAGTGAATATAAAAAATGGTTTAGAAGGGTAGAATATGGAATTAGATTATAATAAAATAGAACTGCTTAAAAGACAGTTTAACTCTTTATCAAAAGACGATGCACCTACTTTTTTAAGTGTAATTGACCATGATTATTTTGAGGTTTTTATGTCGGCGTTAATTGGATACGCTATAAAGAATGATTTAGAATTCACAAAAGGACTATTAAAATACTATTTTGATGAGTTAGATCTGGAAAAAAATGAAAATTTTGATTTCGACTTGTCTCAAGTCCAAGTTGAATTAGAAAAAGGAATGGATGGTCGTCGTGCTGATCTATTAATAAAAATTGCTAACAGTGATAAAATGGATTGGACTATTACTATTGAGAATAAAACTAATACAGCAGAACATGATGAACAAACAAAAGACTATCAAAAATGGGTGAATAATAATTTTAAAAATTCCTATAATGCTTTTTTATATCTTGTTCCCGATTATAATGACTCAAAACCATCATCGAAAAGTTTTAAACGCATTACATATTCCGAATTAAATAGAATAATAGAAAATGATGATGATTATATTATTAGAGATTTGAAGACGCATATTAAACAACGATTGGAGAAAAACGATATGGAAATCTTAGATAATGAAAAAATACTTATAGATGATTATTTTAAGTTTATCACGGTTTTGGACGAGCTTGCATTAAAAGCAAAAAAAAGAAAAAATGACTTGATCGATGGTTTTAAAACGAAATTAATAAGCGAAAAAATTCGAGTTGTAAGTGAAGGAAATAATGTTGATTCTGATGATTTGATAATAGAGAATATAGGTGCAAGATCAGTATTAGGGACAAGTTCATATAGATTGTATAAAGCTTCTTGGTGGGAACAACGTAAGTATTATCTATATTTAGAAATAAAATTTTCTAATACAATTAACGGACCTTTCGATTTGATAACATTTCAACAAACGATTATGAGTTATTCTGGTAATAGTGATAGCATAGTAAAAAAATACTATATTGACAATAGAACTAATAATAATGAAAAAATAAATCGATATTATGTACTAAACAAAGAAGAATTCACAACTGAATCAAACGATTGGAATAAAGATGAATGGAAAACAAGTTTCATTAATGCAGCAGTGGATTATTTTGAAAATAGAATAGGAGAATGTGATGATATATCTGTGGCATTAAAAAATTTGTTTGATGAAAAAAGTTAGAGTATGACCTATGTAATATCTGACCTTCATGGTTACCCACTTGAAAAATTTAAAATGCTGCTTGACAAAGCCGGGTTTTGTGATGATGACGAATTATTTATACTCGGTGATGTTGTTGACAGGAACGGAGACGGCGGAGTTGAAATGCTCTGTTGGCTGCTTTCCCAACCCAACATTTACTTAATTCTCGGCAATCACGAGGCTATGCTTTTGTCCTGCTCGTTTGTGTTGGAGCAGGTAACAGACGAGTTTGTTGAGTCGCTGTCAAAGCATAATCAAATTGAGATTTTGAGCGAATATATGTTTAACGGCGGCAATGTTACACTAAAAGCGTTAAGCGAGCTGAACAAAAGGTCGCCTGAAACAGTTGCAGGCATATTTGATTATCTTCGTGAGGCACCGCATTACGATATAGTAGAAATCGGCGGCATAAACTATTTGCTGACTCATAGCGGTATTGATAATTTTGAAAAGGGCAAGCCGTTATCAAGCTACACCCCTGATGATTTTCTTTGGAACAGACCGAAGC
>CALZHV010000267.1 GCA_945787485.1 uncultured Lachnospiraceae bacterium | reverse complement strand
CTTTGGAGCAGAGGCGATTTCTCTGCCTACAAGCACCTTTTGAACATTACCGCCCGAAAGCTTTCTTACAGGAGTAGCGGCGCTCGGCGTTACAACCTCTAAATTCTCAATTATTTCATTAGCATAATCAATATTTCTTCCAACTCTAACATAATATGTTTTACCTTCTTTCAATACTGATACTGGTATAATTTGAGCATCTGCCTCAATAGCCATTTCAACAGCACCTGTATACATATAATATACAATTTGGTTTGGAGATATATTCCACGCTCCCTCAGGAAACATGAGGATATTTCCTTTATTTTTTAACGTTTGAATACATCTTTCTTTGCCTATTTTCCTATCTAATTTATCTCCGGTTTCAATACATATTACTCCATTAAAGTATAGTATTAAACCAGCAGCGTTCATATAAATTTCTTTTGGGTCTCCTAAAAGAAGATGAGCTGGTGTTTTAATTCCCTCAAAGGCAGACTCAATATCAAAACCTCCAACATGCGTAACAGCAAAGATAATTGGCTTGTCAGTTTTTACTCTGTTGTCACTTACTAATTTAACTTTTCTTTTATCAAAAATTCTGTCTATTGCAATAAATTTCAAAAGAAAACTATGTATTGCATATCTTGGCTTTATTAGGTTAGAATATCCTCCTCTTTTTTTACGATACAAATATTTCCTTTTACATAAATGAAATTTTATCACATTGTCTAACATCTTTTTATTCACGTCTATTTCACCTTAATCTTTTATTGAACAAAAATGCATTATTATGATTCGGTATTATGTAACCTAAATGTTCAAAAGCCTGTGAATATGTTGTTTCGCTTTTATCAATATATTGAGAAGAGTCCTCAATCTCGTAATCATAGAAAGGAAGCATTTGATTTACTAAATCGTCCATACAATTCTTCCAATATTCTTTAGCGTTTCCAATTTCAGCTCTATTGATTCTTGAGTGTTCTTCCATTAGTTCGTATTTTGCGGTAGCCATCAAATCACGAAGTAAATTTAAGCCTTCCTGTCTTTCATACTTGCATATATCAAAAGCATCACAGGTTTTAGCATATACATTTTTACCCTCTTGAATAATCGCAATAGGAACGACTAATGCATTGCATTTAACAGCAACATCGTAAATACCCGGATATAGCTTTTGCACTATTAGATTTTCAGTTTTATTAAGCGTTCCCTCAGGATACATAAGAATGTCTGCACCCAAACTTATTGCATATTCCATTTTATCCTTTGCGGCACGCCTGCTGTCTTTATCTTTTCTGTCAAGCAGCATAACGCCGTTTAGCCATAATGACGGTCCGTCAAAGGTTCCGTAAAAATCAGGTAATGAAGCAAAAAGCAAATAAGTATGCCGTCCTGCCGCACAAAGTCCGATAGCAATATCGTCCTTTAATCCGTGGGTAGCTGCAAAAATTATTGGTCTGTCTTTCGGAAGATTTTTATTCTTTTCAACAACATATTTATTATTTGATGTCATCGGTGCCACAATATTTCGCAATAGAGGACTGATAAATCGCCTTGCTTTAATACCACTTTTTTACATAACCTTTTTTGGATCATTATCAAGCAAAAAATTCTAAATATTTATTGTACATTCTATTTTTCGATCAAATCATCAATGTTCCCTGATAGTCTTTCTCTGTCAACTTTAAGTCCTACTGTTTCAGGAATATACTTTACCTTATAAATTTCAATAAATTCGTGATACGTTTTGTTAATAAACCTTAAAATCTCTAAATCATAATTTTTCGATTGATTGTTATATGTTGTATAGCAAATACGAATTAGTTTTTTGCTATTCTTTGGAGAAACAACATATCCATACTTTACATACGGACACTTATTTATTTCAATTTCTAAACACATTGGAGAGATTAATTCTCCATTAATGTTAATTCTGTCTTTTCTTCTTCCGGCAACTGTTAGAGCTCCTCTTTCATCAATAAAACCATAATCACCTAAATCTATACCATCATTCGTTAATTTGTATTCACAATCATTTAAATATCCGAGTGATGGATAAACAGGTTTGTAATATATTATTCCCATTTCATTATATTTACAATATTCATCATTCTCTTTTTTTATAACACAATCATTTCCAACTAATATGGGTCCGGATGTACCTTGTATGTTGACATCAAGCGTATTAGTAGAAAATGTTACACCAAGTTCTGTTCCGCCCGATCCTAAAATAACTTGTCCATTGAACCCTTGTTTTTCTAGTGCAGTTTGTATCATTCTTATATATTTTTCTATCGAGCCATCTCCACCAACCGTTGCTAATTTAAAATTACTGAAATCGGTTTTTTTGAACTCTGGCATATCAATAACATGTAACCAAGCAACTGGAGGCATTGTTAAACCTTGTATGTCAAGTTTTCTTATCAATTTTAGCAAATCATTTGAAGTAAATTTGGGCACAAGTACATTACAACACCCATTAGATAAACCTAAATGCATAGTGAATTCGCCATATGCTTTCCCACAATATGGCAGGCATTGAAGGAATCTCAAACCATTTTCCAAACCAACATTTATTTGCTCATATTGATACGCTCTTGCATTAAAGCAATCATCTGTTAATGCAACTGCTTTGGGTAATCCCGTTGTCCCCGAAGTGTACTGAACTGATGTTAGTCTGTTTTCCTTATAAATAGGTTTCTCGTAACTGGTTATCTTTATATTTTTAAAATCTTTAAATGAATAATATTCTATATTTTTGTTCTTTTTTATTTTTTTGCAAGTTAATGCTTTGTAAAAAAAATTTATGATAGGAATACTTTCAAAAGGAGTTACAACAAATACTT
>CALZHV010000266.1 GCA_945787485.1 uncultured Lachnospiraceae bacterium | reverse complement strand
ATATCTTGATTACTCATTTAAAACATTTTATGAGTCGTTGATCAGGAGGTAAAAATAAGGTATGAATTATGTTTTTTATGTTTCGGATATGGACTGCATGCCGGCTTCCGGACGTATAAGAAAAATGGAAGGCTCCAGGGATATTGCTGCACATTTATCAAACGGCATATCTAAATGTATTGTTAAAAAGTATACCGAATATGACGGAAGTATAATTGACGGGGATAGTGTCGGAATAGTATTTCCCGTTCACAGCTGGGGTGTATCTCTTGCAGTTATTTCATTTATTCGTAATTTGAGAATATCAGAAAGAACATATATTTATGCTGTTTCAGTGGGTGATTGTCTTTCTGCTGATGTCGATGCAACTGCATCAAAGAGAATCAAGTACTTGGATCCGATTGAAAAACAACTTCACAGAAAAGCTCACGGAACAAATTATGATTTGTTTTTCAGATGTGTGGATTTTGAAAGAAAAATAAGCGATACCGAAATAAATAACAGGGGTGTAAAAGATGTTGTTTCAAATATAAATAACATTTTACAGGGACTTTTATTTACAAACATGGACGAATGGCAGTTAAAATGTGAAAACCATATCGCCGGCAAAAAGGAAAAAGAGCAAAAATTAATGTCTGTTATAGCATTTGATGGAGATATTTGTGAGGAAAGAACAAGTGTATTGTCAAATGTGTATTTGGATGAATATTGGATACGGGGAGTAAGATTATGCCAGGGTATGTAATGCATATTGCAATGGCGGAAATGATGCTTGACATATTGGATAAAAAAGATGATACAGAGTGGAGCAACCGCTTCCTTGTCGGAAATATAATTCCGGATATGTGGGTTCAAAGTCAAAAAAGGGCAAGTCATTTTTGGAATGACGAAACTGTATGCCTGCTTGCCAGAAAACCTGACATCGGAATGTTTTGCGGAAAATATGGGGATAAAATATCAAATCCATATGTTTTTGGATATTTGTGCCATTTATATCTGGATAAATTTTTTATCGAAAAATATTGGGATAAACATTTTAATTTCTACGATGATGATATGAATGAAAACAGATTGTTTGATGAGGTTTCATATGTTTCGGTAAAAGAAGATGAAGAAATTTACAAAAGAGAAGATTTTTTTTCTGCTAAGCTTTATTACGGTGATTATGACAGAATAAACAATTATTTTTTTGATAAATATAAAATAGACACCAAAAAGATTGTTTCATTTATGAGCTTAGGAAAGACAAAAGATTTTAATATAATTGATGAAGTACAATTTGAAAAAGCAAGAGCATTTTTCAAGGAAGCATTTCAGGAATTAAATTCAGACAGTAAAGATGACGGAATGCCGCAATTATTTGTATTTAAGCTTGAAGAGTTGGAAAAACTTATAGAAGATACTGCGGTCTTTTTGTGCAAATATTATAATATTCACAAAAATGTCACATAAATGTCATTAGAATTATTCTTGTATTGTATATTTGTGGATGTTATAATACTTGTTAATTATGATTAAGAGTAAATTCTTAATGCACCAAGAGGAGGCTTAATATGGGATATTCTAAATTGGAAACAATGAAGAAACAGAAAAAACTTGATTCCAAGTCTCAGAGATTTTCAAGAAAAATACTTGTTAATGTATTTAAAATATTACTTGTTGTTATTATTGCAGGCATAATTGCAGGTGCCGGAGCCGGCTTCGGTATGGCCAAGGGAATTCTTGATAATGCACCTGATGTTGAAACTGTAAATATTGTTCCTAAAGGATTTAAGACATTTATTTACAATCTGGACGGAAGCGTATGTGAAGAGCTTTCGACAATAGAAACAAACAGAGTTTATGTCGATTATGAAGATATTCCACAGGATTTTATAAATGCATTTGTTGCTATTGAGGATGAGCGTTTCTGGACTCACAATGGTATCGATGTAAAAGGTATTTTCAGAGCATTTTATGAAGGTGCAGTAAGCGGAGAGTTTGATCAGGGTGCTTCGACGCTGACACAGCAGCTTATCAAAAATAATGTATTTAATAATGCTATAGGTGAGAAGACATTCCTTGATAAGCTTGAACGTAAGATTCAGGAGCAGTATCTTGCGATAGAGCTTGAAAAGAGATATTCAAAAGAAGAAATAGTAGAATACTATCTTAATACAATTTTTCTTGGACGTGGTGTAAATGGTATTCAGGCGGCATCTCAGAAATATTTTGGTAAGGAAATGGACGAGCTTACCGTATCAGAGATTGTTACAATTGCAGGTATTACACAGAACCCTACAAAGTATGACCCTACACTTCATCCGGAAGAAAATCAAAAACGTCGTGTAAGAGTTTTAAAGAAAATGAAGGAGCTTGGTTACATCGATCAGGCATCATATGACTTTTGTGTAAATGATGATGTATATGCAAGAATAGATGCTGAAAGAGAAATACAGGAAGCAGATGCGCATATTTATTCATATTATACAGATGCACTTCTTGATCAGGTAATCGAAGATTTCATGGAAATATACGGATGCACCAAGGAAGAAGCAAATAAGCTTTTGTATTCGGGCGGTTATTCGATATATTCAGTTCAGGATCCTGAAATACAAAAAATATGTGATTCTGTTGTAAATGATACTTCATACTATGGTGACGGTTTAAGAGTAGGTCTTAACTATAAGCTTACAATAGTAGTTGATGATGAGCAGGTTAATTACAGCACAGGTCATCTTACTAAATATTTCAAAGATATAACCGGAAATATGAAGTACAATAATATTTATACAAACGAAGATACAGCCAGAGCGGCAGCAGAACAGTTTAAAGAACATATTCTTGATTCAA
>CALZHV010000265.1 GCA_945787485.1 uncultured Lachnospiraceae bacterium | reverse complement strand
CCGTAATGTTCAGCAAGAATAATGGCATTTGGATTGGCTTTCTTAACCCTGTTCCTGAAATCTCTCCAGAATTTGTGATTATATTCCTCTGAGTAGCCAAGATCAGCCGCAACATCCAGTCTCCAACCGTCTGCATTATATGGCTCCGAAACCCACTTTTCACCTATTCTCATTATATATTCATAAAGTTTCTCTGATTCTTCGTAATTAAGCTTTGGAAGAGTATCATGTCCCCACCATCCGTTATATGTAGGATTATACGGCCATCGCCATGGGTCCTGGAATTTAAAGAAGCTTCTGTACGGACTCTGATAATCTACATAAGCACCTTTTTCATAACCTTCCTGATTTTCATAAATACATTCTCTGTCAAGCCACTTGTTGAATGAGCCACAATGATTAAACACACCATCCAAAATAATCTTCATGCCTCTTTTATGTGTCTCTTCCACAAGCTTGATAAACAACTGATTACTTGCCTCAAGATTTGCCTTGTTTGTTACTCTGTCAATATATCTTGTTGATTCTTTATTTACCTTTGAACCATCTTTTAAACATTCACCTTCATCATGAACTATGACACCAAAATGCGGGTCTACATAGTCATAATCCTGTATATCATATTTATGATTAGAAGGAGAAACAAATATAGGATTTAAATAGATTACATCAACACCCAAATCTTTAAGGTAATCAAGCTTATCTATTACACCCTGGAGATCTCCTCCATAAAAAGATCTTACATCCATGTTATCCGGATATTTACTCCAGTCCTTCACCTGTCGTGTTCCTTCACCAATGTAACAGTATTCATCATCTAATACATCATTGGTTTTATCACCATTACAGAATCTGTCAACAAATATCTGATAAAATACCGCACCCTTTGCCCAATCAGGAACCTTAAATCCCGGTACAATCTGAAAATTATAATCATTATTCAAATCTCTCTGTGTACCAAGCTTATTATATATACATGTTACACTTCCTGCATTTATTTCATAATAGTAATATATTGTCTCAGTTACATTCTCTAATTCGTATGCATAAAAATCAAACAAATCATCACTTGTTTCAACATGCATTTTATATCTGTTTCCGTTACATACAACATAAACTGAATCAACATTGTCATTTGCTGTTCTGAAACGCAACGTAACATTGTCACCTTTGTTTGGCTCGGCAGGAGTTCTGTATACCTCTGTGCCATCTGCAAAAAGCGCCTGAAAATTCAGTATCTTTTCTGTATTGTATATATAATTGATTATTTTTTGAATATTGGGCTTATTCTCCATATTAGATTTTCTCCCCTGAATTATTAACTTTAAATATTGTATACCAATATGAAAATTTTAACAATAGAATTTTGAATTTCAAATCACTGTTTTATAACAGGGAAAAGGACGGCCATCGTACAGCCGTCCTTTTCGGAGAAGGTATTTTGTTACTTATGGGGTGTAGCAAAAAACTATATAATGTATTGGGGGGGTTACAAGTGTTATTATATCAATTTTAACGCAAAAGTGTTCACAAACATTTAATTTATTAACAATTTTTTTTATGCATTTTGCCAATATAACGTCCCTTTACAAAGAGTTTTTTTCGAGTTTTTGTTTATTTTGTACATCGCAAACAGTTTTATATGTTAATCATGACTATTCAATTACCATAAATAACTAAATAATTATTCAGTAACCGGATTTTCTATATTCTGTTCATCGCTTATTTTAACAAAAAGTGCCTCAAATTCCGGTCTGTCAATTCTTTCTTTTTCAAGAAGCAGGTCTGCACACTTATGGAGAATATCAATATTCTCAAGAATTATATTCTTAGCTTCAACATAACAATAGTCGATTATCTTTCTTACTTCTTTATCAATCATAGTTGCAATCTTTTCACTGTAGCTTCTCGAATGTCCAAGATCTCTGCCAAGGAATACTTCCTCGCTGTTATCCACTTCATAGTTGATCAGACCAATCTTATCTGACATACCATATTTTACTACCATTGCTTGTGCAGCTTCCGTTGCCTGCTTAATATCCTGTGATGCACCTGTTGTAATGTCACCGAATATTATTTCTTCAGCAATTCTTCCACCGAAGCTTACCATAATATCCTGAAGCATTTTCTTCTTTGTTGTGAATACATTATCATTTTCAGGTAATGGCATTGTATATCCACCTGCACCTCTGCCGTTTGGTATAATAGATACAAGATGTACAGGTCCAACTTCACTGAGCAAGTGGAACAATATTGCATGACCTGCTTCATGATAAGCTGTAATTCTCTTTTCTTTTTCAGGAACAAGACGGCTCTTCTTCTCTCCGCCTATTCCTATTTTTATAAATGCCTTATCAACATCCTCTTTCATTATATATGCTCTCTGTTTACGTGCTGCAAGTATAGCAGACTCGTTCATGAGATTTTCCAAATCAGCACCGGCAAATCCTGCTGTTGTTCTGGCAATTTCATGTAAATCCACATCATCTGCCAATGGCTTGTTTTTAACATGTACTTTGAGAATTTCTTCTCTTCCTTTGACATCAGGTCTTCCAACCATAATCTTTCTGTCAAATCTGCCCGGACGCATAATGGCAGGATCAAGAATATCTACCCTGTTTGTTGCAGCAAGTACGATAATTCCCTCATTGTTTCCAAATCCGTCCATCTCAACAAGCATCTGATTAAGAGTCTGCTCACGCTCATCGTGACCACCGCCTAATCCTGAACCTCTTTTTCTTGCCACCGCATCAATCTCATCGATAAATACTATACATGGTGCATTTTTCTTGGCATCTTCAAATAAATCTCTTACTCTTGATGCACCAACACCAACAAACATTTCAACAAAGTC
>CALZHV010000264.1 GCA_945787485.1 uncultured Lachnospiraceae bacterium | reverse complement strand
TTGTTTTACGATTTTTATTGTCTTGGCATATAATTCATTGAAATACAGTCTGTTGAATATTCCGGTAAGTCCATCTTTTCGTGCCATATCCTGCATTTTAAGATACATATTTGTACTCTTTATTGATACTACCAGCTCCATGACACAATTTTCATAATATGATAAACCACTTTCGAAAAATTTATCATCATCAGAGCCTATCACCATAAGGCCTAATAGCTGTTTATTATTTCTAATTGGAAGTATTGAAATCTTGGATATATTTGTATCTTCCAAAAATTTATAATCAAGACAAGCTACATCAGAAACAATGTTATCTTTTTGCTCATCTTCAAATTCACTATAAATATTATTAATTTCTTTTTTTAACCTTCTTTGTACCGAACTGTAAACTGTTTTTACAACTAACGTCGAATTTTCATTATTGTATACATCATTGGTTAAATACATAGCACATATTTTTGGTGCTTTTACAGATGAAATGGTGTCAACCATAAGATTTAAACATTTTTGAATATCAAATGTTGATGACATATATTTCATCATTTCAGTCTGAGAATTGGTTTCAATATTAATTTGCTCAAGATGATTATAAGCTCTTGTCAAATCAATTTTTTGATAATTTATCAATTCATTGGTTTTTTTAATTCTTTGCTGATATTCCAATAATTCGTTTGTTGCACTTTCATAATTGGATATCTCATGTCGCTGTTCAGTAATCACTGAATTAAAATTTTCATTTTGTCTGAAAATATATTGAACAACAAAAAATATTAGTATTAAAACAAGAAGCTGAACCAAAGCATAACCAATCCATATCGTATCACCTTTATTTATATATGATAAACACATATTGGCTATCGTTATAACAAGAACAATCACTCGCTTTATGCTTATAGAAGCATTATCATTTTCTGAATTCAGTAAAATAAATTCAATACAATAAAGAATATATACTATTGTCATTGAATACAGTAATGTATAATTGAAATCCAAAAAGAATTGAACTGCAAGGCAAGATAATAATTCTATGAGTTTAAAGATATTTTTTGTATTTGAGTTTTCTATGTTTGAAATTATATCGACAAAAATATCTAAAACAAAAAAGAATGCCATCAATACTATTGTACAAATGAGTAAAGTATTATTCATACTATTTGTTACAAATCTATCAATGATTGCAGTTAAGACAACAAATATGTATGTTAATCTATGAAAAATATTATATTTTTTTAAAAAACTATCGAAGGTAAATTCTTTCATGTAACCTTACTCCCAATAAATATCTATAATATCTCCGTCATTAATTGAATCAATAAATTCAGCTTTATTTTTATTAATTAATGTAACAAGTTTTCCTCTCATCTGTGTCAAATCAAAATCATAAAAATCAAGTATATCAACATATGCATAAGAAGATTTTCCACTTAAAATTACAGGTGTATTGTTTATTATTACCTTAATATTATGTATTTCTTCTTTTTTGTCTGCATTTTCTTCAACAGAATCAGTATTTTTTTCAATATTAGTGCTTTCTGACTCGATTTTATTATTTGAAGGATTCAATTTATCTGTTTCATTTATTTGAACTGTTTCATATACTCCGTCCTGCCATGAAACCTCAAAATTCTCATATATTTTGAAATCATTATCAACAAATTGATTATTTACTTTTATATCACCCATAGGTTCAATATCCATAAATTTAAGTAATTGCTCAACTGTATAATATGATTGCATAACAATATTGTCATTATTTTGAATATTGTATAGTTGTGTTTCAGCTTTCCCGTTAACCATTGCAAGCTTTGGGCAATCTATAACCATTCCGTTTACATTGATCTTAAATGTACCCTTAAATTCCGGCAAAGAACCCAATTCAATTTGAGCATTATCACCAACCGTTGATTCTACGATTTCTATTTTGTCATTAGCTTCAATAACAGCATTCATACCGACTGTTTTGCCGTTAAGCTTAATAACGGCAGCATCCCCGCTATGACCGCGAACAATACGGCTTTTACCGTTTATCTTAAAAGTAATATCTTCTCCTCGTCTGGGAAAGATTTTTTCGTTAGGCAGTCCATATTGAATTGCTGCATCAAATATTGTCAACTTATCATTGTTATAAAGCTTAACTCTTTCCCCATTAACGTTTACTAATATAAAATTATTTTTTTGATCATAAAAATTAAGACAAATTCCTATAGGTGTTACATATAAGGAATCCTTCTTTATATTATCAATCAAAAAATTAATATTAGTCATAACTTCCGGTCCACGAAGTGCTACCCTTTCAACCGGCAAATCCAGATAGTTAGCTAAAGCAGGTGCAAAGCTTTCTCCTTTACCGCCGCCTCCAACAATAAATACGGCACTTACAGTCATGCCACCATTTAAATCTATTATTTTTTCAGCTATTTTCTTTGTAATATTATCAATAACTCCGTCAATTGTCTCTTTTATTTCATCAGGAGTAATTTTATGAGAAATACCCATAATATCTTTGTAAGTTACTGATTTTCTCTTTGAGCTTGCTGTTTTTAATTTTTCTGCAGTTTTGAAATCGACAAGATATTTTTTTACAATTAATTCTGTCATTTCATCTCCGGCAAACGGTATCATCCCGTAACCAATTATGCTTCCGTCTTTTGTTATACAAATATCAGATGTACCGGCGCCAACATCAACCAATGCAATATTTAATAATCTGTAATGTTCAGGAATTGCAACATTTATTGCAGCTATAGGCTCAAGTGTAAGATTGGTTACATATAAGCCTGCCTGTTCAACAGCAGAATAAAGACTTGTCACAACCTCTTCAGGTAAAAATGTTGCAAGTACATCAGCACAAA
>CALZHV010000263.1 GCA_945787485.1 uncultured Lachnospiraceae bacterium | reverse complement strand
GCAAGCGTAAACGGTTTCATAAACCAGTATCTTGCACCATTTGATTATAAGGAGGCAAAGCACATTTTCGCCAAAAGAAAGTCTCAGAATTTCAACATCAGAAGCTTAGGCACTAAGCCTACTGTATTGTTCGTGAACGTGTCTGACACGGACCGTACCTATGACCGTATTTACAGTATGTTTATGTCACAGGCATTATCTGTATTGTGTCAGGAGGCTGATTTGAATGAAAGTGGTCATCTGGATGTACCAACAAGATTCATTTTCGATGATTTCACTGCTTACAATAATGCAATCGTTGATTTCGATAAGATTATCTCGATTGTACGAAGCAGAGACATATCAATCAGTATCATCCTGCAGTCCATACAGCAGCTTGAAACAGCCTACGGAGAAGCCAAAAGCAATGTAATCCTGGATTCCTGCGACACCATGCTCTACCTTGGCACCTCTAATATCCGTTCAGCAGAGTATATCGGTACAAAAGCCTTCAAGTCTGCTGACGTGATACTTACAATGCCAAATGATAAGGCATACCTATGTGTCAAGGGACAGAAGGCGCAGCTTGTAGATAAGAATCTTCCATCTTCTTCATTTAACGATATGGAATGCCACTCTTAATTGAGTGGTGTTCCATAAACCTATTAAAATATAAATAATAAGGAGATTATGTTTATGAAAAATACAAATGAAAATAATATTACAACAAATGAAACCGATGATGTTGACATCTTCCCTGAAGAACCATATCCGTGGAGTGGCTTCGAAGATGAGCCTAACGATGAAACTGCAGAAATGCTTGTCGACATGTCCAAAAAAGAGCCAAGACACACACTGTTTCGAGAGAATATCATAAGGCAGATTATGGGTGTACTTATCAGCTCCGGCAAGCCTAACTGCACCCTTATCGGCGATGCAGGAACCGGCAAGACGCAGATTATCGAAGAACTGGCATATAGAATGGCCAGGAATGATCCAACAGTTCCTGTCAAGCTTCGAGGATATAAAATATATTCCCTTCAGCTGTCAGACATTGTTGCCGGCTGTGGCCTTATGGGCGCACTTGAACGTAAACTCAAGCGTATTCTTGATTATCTTTCAGATGATAACAACAAAGCAATCGTATTCTTAGATGAAATCCATCTGCTTTACAGCTTCGAAAGCTACAAGATAATTGCCCAGATTATCAAACCTGCATTGAGCAGGGGCGATATACGCGTCATAGCCGCAACAACCACACAGGAAAGCAAAGTTCTCGATACGGACCCTGCGTTCAACAGAAGATTCTCCAAAATAATTGTTGATGAGCTTTCAAAAGAGCAAACCTGTAACGTGCTTATGTCTCTTGGAAACAGCCTTTCAAGCCACTATGGTATGAGAATCAATATAGGAAATTCCCTAGCCGCACTAACCGTTGACATTGCAGATGATTTCTGCTTTGCAGGAAGTCACAGACCCGATAATGCAATCACCCTGCTCGACAGAACAATTGCGAACTGTCTGATAGAACAAAAAGGTATCGACAACGAGAACAAGAGTATTACAATCAATGAGGAATGCTTGCGAGAAACCGCTTACAAGATTACATCCGGAAACAGTGAAGCAAAAAAGTTTGATGAGGATGAGCTTCGACATGATTTATCATGCATTCAAGGACAAAATGATATTGTTGATGACATAATTAAAACAATCAAGCTCCACGATATGCATATTCGTCCCTGCAAGAAGCCACTGACATTTTTGTTTGCAGGGAGCAGCGGAGTAGGTAAATCAGAGATTACCAAGCTGCTTGCCAAAAGCTATACCTGCGATAAGCCAATCATTCTTAATATGACAGAGTATCATTCTCCATCCAGTATTAATAGAATTATTGGTGCACCGGCAGGCTATATCGGAAGTAACTCCAATGCAGAAATGCCTTTTGACTCCCTCGATTCAAACCCGTACAGAATAATCCTGTTAGACGAATTTGAAAAATGCGACAAATCGGTTCAGCGATTATTTATGTCCGTATTCGATGAAGGTGAACTAAAAACAAATCATGGTAAGACAATTGACTTTTCAAAGTCCATTATCATTGCAACGACAAACGCAGGTTGTACGATTAAGCATGGTGCAATTGGTTTTGTAAATAAGCCGGACAGCAAATACGATATTCATAGTCTGTCAGACTATTTTGATATCGAATTGCTCAACCGCTTCAGCCATATTTATACTTTTCACAGTATAACTAAGCAGGTGTACCGTGACATAATGGCAAAATCTTATATAAAGGAGGTTGAAAATATCAGAAACTGTAGCCATAAGGCCAAGCTGCCTGCATGTCTGTCTGATAATGAGATTCAGATTCTTGTCGATAAAAGCTATGATGAAAAGCTCGGTGCCAGACCTGTCAAAACCATTATCACAGAATTTATCGACGAAAAGCTATTATCTGCATAATGCAAAAGTAACCAAAAGGTCAGAAACAGCCATATTGATTATGCTGTTTTTGACCTTTTGTTTTAACTCATTAAAACGCATCTAAAAACGCGGATTCTTTCCAGTGTTATAATTGACTATTTATTGCAATTATAATAAAATATTTGTTATGTATGACTAGTTTTGTAGGAGGTTCGTTTTGAAGTCATTTATTTCACATGTTCTGGTGGCAATAGTTTGTATTTCACTTGTTCTGACAAGTACTTACACCTTATTTTGCACACCGGCATACGCTACAGATATAACGCCTAATCCAATAGACGAAGCAGAAGGAACCGATGGTACAGATGCTTCTACCGAAGATGCTACTTCCGCAGAATCTGCAGATTCTTCAGATGACTCTATGTTCACAAGTCCGACCGGTGTATCCATACTTC
>CALZHV010000262.1 GCA_945787485.1 uncultured Lachnospiraceae bacterium | reverse complement strand
AAAACTAAAATATAATCGGAGTTCTAGGCAAGGATAAGAAAAGGATAAAAAGTCCAATTTGAAATTGCTAGTTTTTAAGTCGGAAGCAAGCTGGAAGTGTTTATCACATTTGAATTGTAGTAAAATCTGCTCTCAAATACGTTGCAAAATAATAAAATTCTACTCCGAAAACTATCAATTTCAGTCAAGTATTTAAATTGTATCTATGTTCCTTCTTTTAAAATTTCCAAATACTCTTTATAAGCAAAAGTTCTGTTTCTGTTCTGAGTTGAAGTTTGTTCAAGAACGCCAATATTAATTAAATCTTTCACAATACTAGACATTGTATTAAATGCTATATCAAGTTCCTTTGAAGTTTTTTGAATATCAATAATAGGATTTGATTCAAGATATTCAAAAACCCGCATTGCATTTTTTGCACGGCGTCCTGAGCTTTCTATTTTTGAGCAATAATTATCATGCAAAACTGTTAATTTATCTATTGTTTCAACTGCGTCTTTTGCTGATTCATAAACCGCTTCTAAGAAAAATTTAACCCACTGTTCATAATTGCCTTTTAAGCGTACTTCATTCATACGGTCATAATATTCAATTCTATTTTTCTTTAAGAAATAAGAAATATACAATGCCGGAGTGCTTAAAACTTTCTTTTCCATTAAGAATAAAGTTATTAAAAGTCGACCAATTCTGCCATTTCCATCTAAAAATGGGTGAATGGTTTCAAATTGATAATGAATTAAACCCGCTCTAATTAATACATCTAGCTCATCATCACCATTGATATATTTTTCTAAGTCAGACATTGCTTGATTCATATCTTCAACTGAAGGTGGGATATAACGAGCATTTTGCAAATTGCAACCTGCTGCACCAATCCAATTTTGAGAATGTCTAAATTCGCCAGGACTTTTGTTTTGCCCTCTAACACCTGATAATAAAACTTCGTGCGCTTCTTTGATTAAGCGATTACACAAAGGAAGTGCTTTTAATCTATTTATCGCAAAATCAGTTGCTTTAATATAATTTACAACATCGCCAACAGGTCTATTGGTATTTTCTTCAAGCATTGGATCCAGAACATCTTCTAGGGTTGCTTGAGTTCCTTCAATTTGGGAAGACATAAGAGCTTCTTTTCTAACGTACATAGAAATAAACAAATGAATATTAGGAATTCTGCTTGAAATTCCTTCTAACAAGGCTAATTGTTTATTAGCTTTAACCAACAAATCCACAATTTCACTATCAAGTTCTATTGGTGGATTAGGTGGTAAAATTGATGGCATAAATGATTTATAAGCCATCTCGCCTGACAAATTCTTTTTGTATATTCCTGCTCTATTATCCATGGCAACTCCTAAATTGCAATAACATGTTCATTATAATACTCTTATTTCAATTTATCAACCAAAACTGAAATAAGGGCTTAAAATTAATTAACTTATTTCATGCAGCTTATAATAATCCTATACTTGCTTGATATACAAAATGTCAGAAAAATTGTATAATTGGCTCAATGGAAGAAAAAGATTTTAATATTTTCAAACGGTTTTGGATTTATCAAAGTGAAAGATTTCCGGTATTTTCATACGGGTTAATGGTTTTGACATTCGCGTTTTCTGCTATGTCGTATTCAAAATTCTTACGCGGAGATTTTAATTTTTCATTTTTGACTTTGTTAATCGGTGCTATGACATCATTTGGCTATTTCTTTTTATTAAGGCTTTTTGATGAATTTAAAGATGCCGAAGATGATGCAAAATATCGTCCGTATCGAGCAGTACCAAGAGGATTAGTATCTTTTAAAGAATTAAAATGGCTGATATTTATTATAATTACTTCACAATGTATTTTAAATGCTGTGTTTATTTCCAAAATGCTTTGGATATGGGGTTTAGTCATAATTTATATGTTCATTATGGCAAAAGAATTTTTCGTCCGAGATTGGCTCAGAGAACATCCTATTGCCTATCTTGTTTCGCACATGATGATTATGTAATTGATTTTTACACAACAGGTCTTGATTGGAACAATAACAGCACAAATATGCCAAATGGTTTAATTATTTTTCTAATCGTAACTTTCTTAAACGGTGTAGTTATAGAGATTGGCAGAAAAATAAGAGCTAAAGAGGCAGAAGAAGTCGGTGTTGAAACTTATTCTTATCTTTGGGGCGAAAAAGGAGCAACAATTGTTTGGCTTTGTGTTTTGTTTACGACTTTCGTTTTTGCAAATATCGCTTGTTTTTATGCAGGATTTGGCAAAATGACATTTATATTTTTGGTATTTTTCTTAATTTTTTGTGCAATTCCTGCTCTCAAATTTCTTAAAACAAGAGAACAAAAAATTGCCTCAAAAATCGAAACTATGGCAGGAATTTGGACTTTAGGTATGTATTTATCCTTAGGCGGAATCCCCATGATATGGCATTTTATAGGTGGGTAAATGGATGAAAAAATAGTTGGCGGGAAAGCATATAATTTAGATATTTTGACAAAAAACGGAATAAATGTTCCTAAATGGTTTGTTGTAACTTCATCTGATGATGAGTTTGAAGTTGAAGAAGGAAAATTGTACGCAGTTCGTTCGTCCGCAGTTGGTGAAGATGGGAGTGGAAATTCTTTTGCAGGACAAATGGAATCGTTTCTTTATGTTAAACACAAAGATATAAAGTCAAGAATTCAAGATGTTATAGATAGTGCAAATTCAGAAAGAATAAAGTTTTACAGAAAACAAAACGGACTTTCTAATGACGATGTAAAAGTTGGTGTGATCGTTCAAGAGATGATTAATTCTGATATTTCAGGAGTTGCCTTTTCATCAAATCCTATCAACGGCAAAAGAAATGAAGTTGTTATTTCAAGCGTTTTTGGGCTTGGAGAAGGACTTG
>CALZHV010000261.1 GCA_945787485.1 uncultured Lachnospiraceae bacterium | reverse complement strand
AATTAATCCAGATGTTGTTGCAGCATTTCCTATTACACCTTCAACAGAAATACCTCAAATGGTTTCTACATATATCGCAAACGGCGAAATAGATACAGAATTTATTCCTGTTGAATCTGAACACAGTTCAATGTCAGCTACAATGGGTGCAAGCGCTGCCGGCGCACGTGCTCTTACAGCCACTTCCTCATGCGGTCTCGCATATATGTGGGAAGTATTATATGTAGCTGCATCTGACAGACTTCCTGTTGTTCTCGCTTTGGTAAACAGAGCATTGACAGGTCCTATCAACATCAACTGTGACCATTCTGACAGTATGGGTGCAAGAGATTCAGGCTGGATTCAAATTTACGCTGAAAACAATCAGGAAGCATACGACAACTTTATTCAGTCATTCAGAATTGCTGAGCATCCTGATGTAAGACTTCCTTTTATGGCATGCCAGGATGGTTTCATAACAAGTCACGCTGTTGAAAACATTGAGCTTATTGAGGATGAAAAGGTTAAGGCGTTTGTAGGCGAATATAATCCTGAAAATTATTTATTAAATGCAAAGATGCCTATGGCTGTCGGTCCATATGCCAATTCTCCATTTTATATGGAAACAAAAATGAATCAGCGCATTGCGATGAACAATGCAAAACAGGTCATTTTAGATGTTGCAAAAGAATTTGAAGCTATTTCAGGAAGAAAATATGGTTTCTTCGAGGAATATAATCTTGATGATGCAGATTATGCTATCGTCATTATCGGTTCTGCTGCAGGTACCACCAAGGATGCCATTGATTCATTACGAAAGAAGGGAATCAAAGCAGGTTTACTCAAGATAAGAGTATTCAGACCATTCCCGGGTGAAGAAATTGCTAAAGCTCTTAAAAACACAAAAGCAATCGCAATTATGGATCGTGCGGAAAGTTTTTCAGCATACGGTGGACCTCTTGGTTCAGAAGTAAAATCAGCCCTCTTCGATGCAGGTGTAACAGCCAAGACAGTCAATTACTTCTACGGTCTCGGTGGTCGTGACTATACTGTAGAAAGTGCAACTAATGTTTATCAGGATCTTATTGACATCGTAGAAAACGGTGCAGCTCCTGAGCAGTTTAAATATATTGGTCTTAGAAAGTAAACGGAGGGTATCGGGATGGCTTTTAATTTTAAAGAAGTAATGAACAAACCGGAACGTCTTGCTCCGGGTCATAGAATGTGTGCCGGTTGCGGCGGTACAATTGCTGCAAGAACTGTTCTTCGAGCATTAAAGCCGGAAGACAAGGCAGTAATCGGTAATGCAACAGGCTGTATGGAGGTTTCAACTTTCATGTATCCATATACTGCATGGGAAGACAGCTACATGCACAATGCTTTCGAAAATGCAGGTGCTACTCTTTCAGGTATTGAAACAGCTTATCATGCATTAAAGAAAAAGGGCAAAATAACAGATAATTATAAATTCATCACCTTCGGTGGTGATGGTGGTACTTACGATATCGGCTTACAGTCTCTTTCAGGTGCCATGGAAAGAAATCATGATCTTGTTTATGTGTGCTACGACAATGGTGCTTATATGAATACAGGTATTCAGCGTTCTTCAGCAACACCGATGTATGCTGATACAACAACAACTCCTGTCGGCAAGGTTTCAAACGGCAAGATGCAAAACAGAAAGGATCTTGCTTCTATTATAGCAAATCATGACATTCCTTATGTTGCTCAGTCAACTTTACTTGGCACAATGAAGGATCTTTACGAAAAATCAGAGAAGGCAATCTATACTCCGGGTGCCGCTTTCCTTAACGTAATGGCTCCTTGTCCTCGTGGTTGGCGATATGAAGCTTCTGATATCATGCAAATATGTAAGCTAGCTGTCGAGACCTGCTATTGGCCTTTATTTGAGGTTGTAGAAGGTAAATGGATTCTTAATTACGAGCCAAAGAAGAAGCTTCCAATCGAAGATTTCTTAAAGACTCAGGGAAGATTCAAGCATTTGTTTAAGCCTGAAAACGAACAGCTTCTTGTCCAGTATCAGGAAGAGGTCGACAGACGTTGGGAAGATTTGCTTTTCAAATGTTCTAAGTAAGAATTATATAATACATTTTGCAAATTATTTATTATAAAAAGGCCGGTATCTGATATACTCCTTTTATTTTTAGGGAAATATCAAGTCACCAGCCTTTTTATATTATATTTTTATTTGATTTATATTTATTAGTTAAGACATTCTTACATGATTATACATCAAGGTTGCACAACCAATCACACTTATTAATTATTTGTCGAATTTACATTACGTGATTTAAGCGGATGCTTTCTTGTATAAAAAAATAATATAATCTTCTCCGGAATACGTTTTAATACAATTTGTATTTCCTCATGCTTTGCAATCGGCTGAACTAATATACTGTAAATTCCTGCGTTATTCGCTCCCCAAATATCGGTAAAAAGCTGGTCTCCCACAAACATTGTATTATCCTTGTCTGTGCCCATCTTCTCCATTGCTGCATTGTACCCCTTTGCAAGAGGTTTGCCTGCCTTAAATATGTAATGTGCGCCCAAATCTTTATTAAACTCAGCAACTCTTTGCTCATCATTATTAGAAACAAAACACACCTTATACCCAAGCTTCATAAGCTTTTTTATGAGCTTTGTTGCTCTTTCATCAGCAGGAGCATCATGCTCAACCAAGGTATTATCCACGTCAAATATCACTGCACGATAACCCCTGTCATAATATTTCTTAAAATTTATAGAATATGTAGAATCATAATATTCATCCGCATACAAAAACTTTCCCATAATCCACCTCATAAAAAAATATTAATTCTCACACATCACACAACCTGATATAAATCTTAGCATATCAACTGCAAAATTATCATTCTACATGGAAGAAATTATAA
>CALZHV010000260.1 GCA_945787485.1 uncultured Lachnospiraceae bacterium | reverse complement strand
TTACAAATTTTTTAAAAGTAGGTAGGTTGGGCATACCTGCCCAACAACTTGAAAAATTCTCATTTCATTTGCCATTTTTTCTCAAACTGCAAGTCAATTTAAACTTATTGTAAAATAACAGTCGGTTTGAGAAAAAAGAACAGAGAGATTGATTATATTAAAAAAGTGGGTTGGGTGAAAGGATTCGAATCCAAGAATTGTAACACTTTTCATTCAAATGTAACAATTTTTCAAAAAATCCTAAAGTTTTTTCAAAAAATGTCGATATATACTACTAAAAAGATGTAAGTTGATAGAGGAACACATGGATTTTTCTTATTACAATAAAGACAACGAATTAATTAAATTTAATCTTCAAGTCGGTACCAAGTGGGATGACTTGAATATAAAAAATGATAGCCTGAACACCATTTTTTCTAAAGTAGATGATGGTGATAGAGAAATTAATGACCAAAAAGAATTAAATTTATTAGAAAAATTATTGAAAAAAGCTGACGGAATACTTAATTCTACTTCTAATAATATTCTTGAAAATGAGGAATTAGAAGAAATTGAAAAACAAATAGAAGAAGGAAAAATAACATTACCAAAACATAACAACAATAGCACAGATCGTGTTTCTAAAGAAACAGTTACACACAGCGAAACTTTTACAAAAGAAGAAGTTCAAGCAATTCAAAATAACGAAACAGATATCGAAACTGTTCGCCAAAAATATATTGAAAAGATAAAAGCTCGTTTGAAAAAATACCATCATTATGACGAAAGATTCCCCGAAAATAGATATGAGGTTGATGTTAAATATAATGGCAGATATTACGAATCTTTTGTGTATGATAAAGTCACTAAAACACTCTCACAAGGTATAAATTTTATTCGTGAAGATGGTATTGAATTTTCATTACAAGACTATTACCAAGGAGATATAACTGACGATGAAAATGGTGATTACAGCAATGTTCGCCAAGCAGCGGATTTTGGAACTTTTACTCTTGTTGATAAAAATGGAAAATCTCATGAATTTGATTATCATTTAGAAGAATTATACGGAAGGGATGTTCTAGATTGCCGAAGGGTTATGAAATCTGTTGGAGAATTTTTTGCAAACTTGCCGGAGGAAACCATTAATAAATTAATAGAAGATGGTGTCGAGGATATTTCATTTACCAGTGATTATGATGATCCTTTTTTGGTAGACAAAGATTATTACAGAAACAAAATGGATTCTGATGGAAATGTTGTAGATATAACTGGAACTTGTGCAACGATTATATCACCAAAGTTTTCAATACCTAAAAGAGAATATAAAGATTTATCTTTTGTAAGAGATGATGGGTTTAAAATAGATATAGAAGATAACTCTGATTCAACTTCAATTATAAAAATCACGACTTCTCAAGGTAAGCAAGTTACACTTGATATTAGCGGTATTGAAGAAAATGAATATCACCAATTCCAATTACCAAAGCTGAGAAATATGCTACAAGATCTTCCAACTCAAGTCTTGGTAGATTTATCCAATGAAATTACAGGTGTTAAGTTCACGGATAAATGGGCAGAAGGAGATGGTGGATATGTAATAGGAACAAATCAGATTACATTTAAATATGGTCAAGATGAACAAGCAAATACAATAACCTTAGTTCATGAATTGGGGCATGCAATAGATAACCAAAATGGTACAATGCTTTCTAAGTCACCTGAATTTACGAATAAGTTTGACAGATTAAAGGAGTTAGCTGATAAATTAGGTATAAATAATCGTAATCACGCACTAGATTTATCAGAAGAATTTTTTGCTTCAATGTATGCATATTTAGAACTTCCTAATGATAAATGTTCAGCTAATCATATAAAAAAATTAGAAGCAAAAATGCTTAATTTTAAAAGTTCAGAGAATCCTGATGAAAAAGAATGTTATGAGATATTCCAATCATTAAAAGAAGATGTAAAAAATATGGTAGGACAGACTCGTAAACAAACGAGTTTGCAAAGAGCCGATAATACAATCCCTGATTTAGTAAAATCAGAATGTAGCGAATTAATAACAGAATTTAACAAGTACCATAGTTTTTTGCAAAAGTATTTTGAAGCACAGTATGCTGAATTAGATATGATTAGTATTCTCAGTGCCGACGATGAATCATTTAATAAAAAAATAGAATACTATAAGTCAATACAAACAAATGAATATAAGAATTGGTTAGGTAATCATCCCGATTTACCAGAAGATATTCAAAATCTATTTGGAGAAATGATTACAAAGCTGCAAGAATTAAGAACAAGAATAAAAGCTGATTAAATTCATTGTTAATTAAATATTTTCAAAACTCTTATATTTTGGATAAGCAAGTGTAGACTAAGTCTCTGTCCCTTTTTCATTTCATTTTGCAAAAAATCGTTAAGCAAGGTCGGATTTACCAATCCGACAATAAAATTCTTATTCTATCTGACACTTTTTCTCAATCTGCATGTCAATTTATACTTCACCAAGGTTCGAGTCCTAACACAAGAAATTTTTCAAAAGTTCTTGTGATATGACAAATTTTAATCAATCAATGACAAACATTTATCTTTAATATCAAGAGCAACTTCCCGAGCCTGTTTTTCTTTTATTCCGATATTTTTTGCAACATTGAGAATATCTTCTAAACTTGGATTTTTACCTTCGCCATTAATTGTTGTTGCGTGTTCACCATTGAAGGATGAGCTATATGTTAAATCATATGCAGGTGAGAGGTGCCATTCTTTTTTATTTTCATCATATAAAAACGAGAAATTTTTTGAATGGTCATCTCTGTTGTGCGCAAAAACATTGAAGCACATAAGTCTATATAACTGCTCAATATCTTGATAATTTTTGGTTAATTCGAGAGTCAATTTCATCAAAATATT
>CALZHV010000259.1 GCA_945787485.1 uncultured Lachnospiraceae bacterium | reverse complement strand
CGCGTTCGAGGCAGGCGATTTGTTTTTTTGTATAAGCGGAGCAGTGTCAGATGGTCACAAATATGCAGGCGATGTTATAGAAAAGGGGGCAATTGCTCTTGTAGTTGAAAAAGATGTAGAGGCACCTTCAAATGTAACGGTAATTAAGCTGAAAAGCAGCAGATACGCAATGGGTGTAATTAGTTCGAAATTTTATGGAGAACCATCAAAAAAGCTTACCGTAATAGGCATTACAGGTACAAAGGGAAAAACAACCACAACATATATGATAATGGATATGCTTGAGTCTGCGGGTATTAAGACAGGGTTGATAGGCACGATAGAGATAATCGATGGAGTAAATCATATTCATGCACAAAATACAACTCCCGAATCAATCGTTTTGCATAAGCATCTAAAAGATATGGTTGATAACGGTCTTAAAGCTGTTGTTATGGAGGTTTCGTCTCAGGGACTCATGCTTGACAGGGTTGCAGGTGTAGATTTTGATTATGGAATATTTACTAATCTTTCTAAAGATCATATTGGACCAAATGAGCATTCAAGCTTTGAAGAATATATGATGTGGAAAAAGAAACTGTTTTCATTGTGCCGTGTAGGTGTATTTAATATTGATGACAAATATTGCGGGGAAATGGTAAATGATGCCAAGTGTGAAATAGTGACATATGGCATGAATGATTTTGCTGATTACAGAGCATCAGATATTAGTCTTTATAGCAACGACGGTGTGCTCGGAATTGAATATAAATTGGATGGTATTCTTACTGGCGATATTATTGTGGATTTGCCGGGAGAGTTTTCCGTTCATAATTCTCTTGCCGCAATAGCTGTGGCAGACCTTATGGGCGTAAGCTTTGAAGATATTTGCAATATATTAAAAAAAGTAAAGGTACGCGGTAGAGTGGAAATGATACCTATTTCCGATTCCTTTACTGTAATGATAGATTATGCGCATAACGCAATGGCTATGGAAAGTCTGTATGACGCATTAAAAATGTATAAGCCGAAAAGACTTGTATCTGTGTTTGGCTGTGGCGGAAATCGCTCAAGGGACAGAAGATTTGAAATGGGAGAGGTATCAGGAAGAATGGCCGACCTTACCATAATAACGAGTGATAATCCAAGAGATGAAGAACCGCAGGATATCATTAATGATATAAAAACCGGCATTAGTAAAACTGACGGACAATATGTTGAAATAATTGACCGAAAGGAAGCAATGAGATATGCAATTATGAATGCATGCGCCGGAGATTTGATAGTTTTCGCCGGAAAAGGACATGAAGATTATCAGGAGATAAAGGGCGTAAAGCATCATATGGATGAAAGAGATTTGATTAAAGAGATATTGGAGGAAGAAGATGTCACAAAAATATGCGGATATAATAATAGATATTTCGCATGAAGCAATAGACAGGACATTTCAATATAAAATACCTGATGAGCTGTCGGATGATATTTCTGTAGGTGTTCAGGTTGTCATTCCGTTTGGAAAAGGAAACAGTGAAAGAAAAGGATATGTAATAAATATCAGTGAAGAACCAAAGTTTGATGCTGATAAGACAAAATCAATATTGAGTGTTGAAAAGAAAGGTCTGCCAATTGAGGGTGTGCTCATAAAACTTGCTGACTGGATTCATAGAAATTACGGCTCTACAATGATTAATGCGTTAGAAACCGTAATGCCGGTAAAAAGGTCGGTAAGAAAGGTTTCATCGGGAGCAAATCAGGCAGAGTATGAAATAAGCAAGCCTCCGGTTCTATCGCTTAACAGCAATCAGCAGCAGCTTGTAGAGCAATATGCAGATGATACGGAAAATGGTATCACAAATACATATCTTTTACATGGTGTTACCGGAAGCGGAAAGACGGAGGTTTATATAGGTTGCATAAAGGAGTGTATAAAACAGGGTAAACAGGCCATTGTTTTGATACCGGAGATAGGACTTACATATCAGAATGTTGCAAGATTTAAACAACACTTTGGAGAAAGAGTTGCCATTATAAATTCAAAACAGAGCAAAGGCGAAAAATACAGAGAATTTATGAGGGCAAAGGATAATGAGGTGGATGTTATAATAGGACCGCGTTCTGCTTTGTTTGCCCCTTGTACCAAGCTTGGATTAATTGTAATTGATGAGGAACATGACAATGCATATAAGAGCGACCAAACACCAAAGTATCATGCAAGAGATGTTGCGATACAGAGGGCAAAGCTTGAAAATGCAGCTGTGATTCTCGGTTCAGCAACTCCGTCTGTCGAAAGCTATGCTATGGCAAAGCTTGGTAGGTATAAGCTTTGGAAATTGAATGAAAGACCACAGGGCATGGAGCTTTCATCTGTATCTGTTGTGGATTTAAGACAGGAGCTAAGGGCAGGAAACCGGAGCATTGTAAGCCGTGAACTGTATTCTTTGATTGAAGACAGGTTAAGCAAAAATGAACAGATAATGCTGTTTATAAACAGACGAGGATATAACAGCTGTATGCTGTGCAGGGAATGTGGGGATGTTATAAAATGTCCTAAATGCGATGTTTCAATGGCACTTCACAGTGATACCAACAAGCTTATGTGTCATTATTGCGGTTACATGACGGATGTTGTCAAACAATGTCCTTCGTGTAAATCTAAGCTGATTGGCGGATTCGGAACCGGAACGCAAAAGGTTGAGCAGGAAATTAACAAGCTTTTTCCGAAAGCAAAGACACTCAGAATGGATAAGGATACAACAACAAGAAAAAATGCACAGGCTGACATTTTGAATAAATTCATGAAACATCAGGCTGATATTCTTATCGGAACGCAGATGATTGTAAAGGGACATGATTTTTCAAATGTTACTTTGGTTGGTGTTTTGGCGGCGGATTTATCTTTGTATTCATCTGACTTTATGT
>CALZHV010000258.1 GCA_945787485.1 uncultured Lachnospiraceae bacterium | reverse complement strand
TAAGAGATTGTTTGAAAGAGAAGTTACTGAGGTTGCTGACGGAACAGTTGAAATCAAGAGTATTTCAAGAGAAGCAGGTTCAAGAACAAAAATCGCAGTATGGTCAAAGGATGAAAATGTTGATCCTGTTGGAGCATGTGTTGGTTTAAATGGTACAAGAGTTAATAATATTGTTGAAGATCTTAAGGGAGAAAAGATAGATATTATTACATGGGATGAGGATCCGGCAGTATTTATAAAAAATTCACTTAGTCCATCACAGGTAATATCAGTAGATGTTGATGTTGATTCAAAGAGTGCTAAGGTTATAGTTCCTGATACACAGTTATCACTTGCAATAGGTAAGGAAGGACAAAACGCAAGATTGGCAGCAAGACTTACCGGCTACAAGATTGATATTAAAAGTAAGTCACAGGCTATAGAGCTTGGTATGGAAGTTGTAGATGATAACGAAGAAGAATATGAAGAATCATATGATGAGTATGAAGAAGAATAATAGATAGGGAGTATTAAGATGCCGAAAAAGATACCTGAAAGACAGTGCTTGGGTTGCAGACAAATGAAACCTAAAACAGAATTAATAAGAGTTCTAAAGACACCTGAGGGAAATATATGTATCGATAAAACCGGTAAATTAAACGGAAGAGGAGCATATATTTGCGATAGTGTTGATTGTTTAAAAAAAGCAATAAAGTCTAAGGGATTAGAAAGGTCTTTTAAGGTTGAGATTCCTCAGGATATATATGATGTGTTGAGCAAGGAGATGATTTAATTGACTATAAACAATGAAAGAGCACTTTCGCTTATTTCGTTGTCTGCAAAAGCAGGTAAATGTGTTAGTGGTGGATTTATGACTGAAAAATCAATTCAGGAAGGACTTGCAGCCCTTGTTATTATTGCAAATGATGCATCAGATAATACAAAAAAGAAATTTAGTGACAAATGCAAATATTATGACATACCTTTTGTATTTCTTGCAGATGGAGATACATTGGGACATAGAATAGGTAAACAAAGCAGAATGGTTATTGCTATAAATGACAATAACTTTGCGAAGCAGATCATATGTAAATTGGACAGTAGTATAGATATGGAGGTGTAATCTATGAGAGTACACGAATTAGCAAAACAATTATCGGGTGAACTTGGTAAAACAATAGCAAGCAGTGAATTGCTTGTAAAACTTAATAAGAAAAAAGAAGGCTTGAAGCCACAAAGTAGTATTAGTGAAGATTTAATACAGTATATCAGAGAAATATATATAAAAGAAGAAGCTAAGGAAGAACCAAAAAAAGAAGCTAAGGAAGAACCAAAAAAAGAAACAAAAAAGGAACCAAAAAAGCAGGAAGAAGCTAAGGATATTGATAAAAAGGTAAAAAAACCTGTTGAGAAAAAGAAAACAGAAGAGAAAAAACAGGGAGAAACAAAAGCTGAAACTAAAAAAACTAAGGTAGCAAAGGAAACTAAAAAAGCTGAAGCTCCGGAAGCAAAACAGCAAAGTAATTCTCAAAATAATAATCAGAGTAATAACCAGAATAATAATCAGAACAATAAGCAAAATAATAATCAAAGCAAGCAGAATAACAACCAGAATAAGCCTAACAATAAGCAAAACAATAACCAGAACAAGAATAAGGCTAATGGTAAGGACAAGAAAAATCAGCAGACACAGCAACAACCACAGCAGCCAAAGAAAAAAGAGTCTGTTGAACCGGTTATAAAGACTGTTAATTTACCGGAATCACTTTCAGTTTCTGAACTTGCTGATAAAATTAAAGTACCTGTAGCACAGCTTATTAAGAAGATGTTTATGGCAGGTAAAATGTATAATGTGAATTCAGAGTTGGATTTTGATACTGCATCTGAGATTGCATTGGAATACAATTATATTGCTGAAGAAGAAGAAAAAGTAGATGTTATCGAAGAAATTCTGAAAGAGGAAGAAGAATCAGAGGATCTTATGGATTCAAGACCTCCTGTTGTCTGTGTAATGGGTCATGTAGATCATGGTAAAACTTCTTTGCTTGATGCAATAAGAGACTCACACGTAATTGCAAGTGAGGCAGGTGGTATTACACAGCATATTGGTGCATCTGTTGTTGAAATGAATGGACAGAAGATAACATTCCTTGATACACCGGGACATGAGGCATTCACTGCAATGCGTATGAGAGGTGCACAGTCAACAGATATTGCCATTCTTGTTGTTGCTGCAGATGATGGTGTTATGCCTCAGACAATAGAGGCTATAAACCATGCCAAGGCTGCGGGAATTGAAATAATTGTTGCAATCAATAAGATTGATAAGGAAAGTGCTAATATAGAAAGAGTTAAACAGGAGTTAATGGAATATGAGCTTATACCTGAAGACTGGGGCGGTTCAACAATCTTTTGTCCTGTATCAGCTCATACAAGAGAAGGTATAGACAATCTTCTTGAAATGATTCTTCTCACTGCGGAAATCATGGAACTAAAGGCAAATTATAATAGAAAAGCCAGAGGTATCGTTATTGAAGCTAAGCTTGATAAAAATAAAGGTTCAATGGCTACAATTCTTGTTCAAAAGGGTACACTCAAGGTTGGAGATTATATTGCTATAGGCGATGTGCATGGTAGAGTTCGTGCCATGTTTGATGATAAGAGACAGCCTGTTAAGCAGGCTACACCTTCAACACCTGTTGAAATTCTTGGTTTAAATGGCGTACCGAATTCAGGAGAAGTATTCCTTACAACAGCTAATGAAAAAGAAGCAAGACAGATTTCTGCTGCATTTATTACAAGAGGTAAGGAAAAGCTTATTGCAGATACCAAGTCAAGAATGTCTCTTGATGATTTGTACAACAGAATACAGGAAGGTAATGTTAAAGATCTTAATCTCATTATCAAAGCAGATGTTCAGGGTTCTGTT
>CALZHV010000257.1 GCA_945787485.1 uncultured Lachnospiraceae bacterium | reverse complement strand
GTCAAAGAATGGATTTTATATAATGTTGAATATGTTGAAAAAGAAATTGATTCAATTTATAAATACTATCCATTTTATGTTGATTCAGAACTTATGAAAATATTTGAACAAATATTGAATTCTACAATGCATAAAAGCATGGCTAGAACACTCCTACAAATGCCAACAGAGCAACTAACTTTTAGCAGTACCCGTGAAGATAGTTTCTTTCAACCTTATTATAATTTAATGGGTCAATTGCATGAAATATTAACAAAAAGAAAAACATTGTAAAAGTTTTTGCTAAATATTAATTGCTAATTTATTAACATTCTCATGTTTAAATAATCAATCTTTCGTATACCAAGCACCACGGGTTTTGCCATGTTTTGTAAGGTAATTATTTTCAACCAAGCTTGATAAATGCTTTTTGATTGTATTAATATTTGTATTTGTTAATTCAGATAGTTCAGAGATTGTTGCCCTGTCTTTTGTTTCAAATACTTCCATAATTTTTGCTGAAATTTCCGGCAAATCCAACTTTGTCTGAACAGAAGTATTTGCATGTTCTATTTTATATTCAAGTCTAATTTTTTGTTTTTGTAATGTTTTCAGGAAAAACATCAGCCAAGGCTCATAATCAGGATCTTTTAAACTGTTTAAAGTTGTCTGAGTTTGTCTTAATGCTCTATAATATCCCTCTTTGTTGTCCTCAATTATTGATTCTGTTGAGCTATAAGGGACATAAGCATAACCTGATTTTAGCAATAAAAGGTTAGTTAATGCTCTGGATAATCTGCCATTCCCGTCTTGGAACGGATGGATGGCAAGAAAATTTACAACAAAGATTCCGATAACAATTAGCGGATGATAGAATCTATCCGACAAATTCTTATTAGTCCAATCTACAAGCTTCTGCATTTTTAAAGGTGTTTCAAACGGAGTCGCTGTTTCAAAAACAACACCAAGTTCTTTACCTTCACTATCATAAGCGGCAACGGCATTAGAAACCTTTTTATATTCCCCCTTATGCTTTTCATCTTTTGAAGAATATTCAAGCAAAATCTTATGCAACTGTTTTATATAATTTTCAGACAAAGGAATAACTTCCCAATCTTCAAAAATCGTATCAGCAAGTTTTGCATATCCGGCAACTTCTTCTTCATCACGATTTGCAAAAGATTGTTTTTTTATTCGGGATAACAATTCTTCAACTTGCTTATCAGAAAGCTTATTCCCTTCAATACGGTTTGAAGACCCTACGCTTTCGATCGTTGCAACCTTCTTTAATGCTCGCAATTTTTCAGGGGCCATTTTGCCTAATAATTTCCAGGAACCTTTGAACTCATCGATTTCAGAAATTATTGAAAGCATTTGATTGTTAATTTTAATATCAATATTTTCTAACATACTTATACCCAATTAGACCTAATATGACCTGATAATATATTATTTTTATCTAATTGTCAAGATTGCTAAACCTTAAATCGTCAAACATATAATTAATAAGCCCTAGTTCTTGTTTAATTTTATAAAAATCTTTTCTAATTTTGCTTTATTTATATAATTGACAACCTATTTTGTCTGTCATTTTATTTCCCTGCATTATTATACAAATTACGCAAAGTATGAACCTTTTGAACAATATTCGGATCAGTTATAAATTTTTCAAATTCCACAGCCATTAAATCGGTTAGTTCATAGCTATATGTACTTGTTTCATCAACACCGCTATAATGAAGAATTTGTGCCATAACTTCTTGTACCGTTTGTGTAAAATCTTGTGTCTCTAGAATATTTCTATCAATAAAAATTCCAGTACATTTTTTATCTTTTATTTTTGCAAATATCGCAGGATTCTTTGTAACTTCTGCATTATATACATACATTGGCATTTTACTAATATTTAATTTTAAACCATAAGTATTATTATTACCAATTTCCATAACTGCTTTGCGAATGATTTCTAGTTTTTGTGCTTCAACAACACTTGGTTTAATAGAATGAAGATAATGTTGCTTATTATATTCTTCAATGCCATTAGGAACAAACTCCAAAACAACAACCAACCGGCTGCTTGACTCCAAATATAATTCGACAAATTGAAAAAGAAATTTTGGGCATAGAGAGCTCATTTTAAGTTCTTTACCACAAGATTATTTTTCCATCACAATGGTCACGACAAGCACGGAGGTAGTCTTGACCATGTGGAGTATCAATAAATCCCTCATAGTTTAGAACGGTTACACAATTAATTTATTAGTCACTTACAAATTTGCTTAATTCGTTAATTAAAGCAGTTACGTCAATATGATGTGTTTTAGCACATTCTTCAATAGTATCATTATTTTTTGCGGCACAATCGGCACACATCATTCCGTATTTTTTTAGAGTGAACAAAGTCATAAAATTTTCTTTTATAATATCTGCCATTTTGGTTTCTTTTGTTATTCTTATAGACATATTTACCTCTTAATTATTCTTTTGGTACTTTTAGCCAAGTTATATTGCCAACATCTTTAAGTTTTGTAGGATTATGATAACTACAATGAACTGCATTTACATAAACTTCTTCTCTATGAATACCACCTAAAAAGTCGATTGCATTATCAACACTTGTTAAATCACCATTCGGAACATGAATATCACCGGAGTAGAATAAAACTTGTGCATTTGAATCGCCTGTAATTTTTTCTGCGTAGGTATTCATATATTTAAAGAAATTATCTCTTATTTCTTTTACTTCTACATTATGATCCATACCCTTAATAAATTCGTGATTTAATTCTATGTTATCCATTATAAGAGTAGGTTTACCGTCAACTTTTGCCATGAATATTCTTGACATACCGACAACATCACCTTTTGCATCATATAATTCTACAACATTATAAGAAGTGTTGAGCATATAAACTGCCATTGAGCCACCAT
>CALZHV010000256.1 GCA_945787485.1 uncultured Lachnospiraceae bacterium | reverse complement strand
AAATTTATCTTATTAATATTAATTATCCTTAAACATCGGATAGCAAATGTCATATCCTGAACCTGATAAAACAACCTGTGCAGCTTTTTGTGTATCAAGATTGAATATCAGCGGGGCTAGCAGATTTATTGTAGTACCTCTTGGATTATCCTGCGGAATTGATGTTATATTCATCACAAGCAAACTCTCAAGATTTGATATAGCTAATGCTTCCGCAACAGCGTCCGGTAAATCAATTGTATAATCAAAGTTCAAAGAAGCCACTGATATTATCGGAAACGCCAAAGACGGATCTTCTACAGATTGAAGCCATTTAAACAGAGCATCTTTATTTGGCTCTATTATCACAAACTTAGTCAGCTTATCGAAACCTATCATCGGAAGAACAAAATCAAAAATACGTCCTTCGTCTACTACTATTTCACCAAATCTAACAGTATTTAAATTCATTCTCCTACTTTCTTAAAAACCCAGTGACATTTGATTTGTTAACAAAGATTGTATCATCTGCTGATTCAAAGCAGAATCATTATGCCCGTTAAGCATATTTAACATCGCATAGTCATTTGCATATCTGTTACCTGTAATCATAGATAAATCAGAGAGGTTATTATTTAAACCGGCACGTTGCAATATTCTTAATGCTGCCACAATTTCATCATTCGTAGGCACTTCTGTTGAGAAATCTCTGTAATCTTTGAATTTTTGAGGTGCTAAATCGTTTTTGCCGTTCATCTCTCTCATCAAGTTTTCGATTTTGTTTTTTTCATACTGGCTTTTTGCTTTTTCTGAAAAGCCTGAACCAAAAGCTCCCTTAATAAATCTATCCTCTGCAGATTCTGTAAACGTAGCAGCAGCTTCATGACATTTTGAAGGGTCGTTAATGCAAACCACACCTTTTTGTGCGTATTTTGCTAACTGTCCTTCCGGAGAAAGAAGCAATACCTTATCATAATTTTCTAATGCTTCACTCTTTCGTCCTAATTGCACGGCTGTAATTGCCAAATAATAATAAGCTAATGCATTAGAAGGATCTTTTGCAACAATTTCCTTTAATGAAGTATAACTCGCAGAATAATTTCCTGACTTATAAAGTTTTATCGCAGCATTTACAGCCGGAGTTGCAGATGTTTTTGCCTCCACTGCACAGAGGCTGACAGAACATATCATAACACTAAGTAACAATAAAATTTGCTTTTTCATAATCATCCTTCTTATTCAGAACTACAATTTATTATAGTATACACCGGACACTAAAAGTTAATATCCATCATCTAATTGAATTATACTATATTTCTATAACGATAACAAGGCATGTGTCAACAAAAAGTCACAAACTTCTTTTTCCAATGAAATATCATACAAATTATTAATTTCACGAATAAAATAACAAGGGCTGGTAACATTTACTTCAATAATTTTTCCGTCTATAACGTCTAAACCTGCCATTGATATTCCCATTGAGTTCAAAGTTTGTGCTACTTTAGTAAAATTATGTAATTCCTCCGACGAAAGTTCTGCATTTGTAATAAAATTATCATTATGCGTGTTGAACTTAAAATCATCCTTGGTCGGCAATTTCTTTATGCAATATTTCAAAACTTTATCACCCAATGTTAAAACTCTCTTGTCGCCTTGCTTTACACCGGAAAGGTATTTTTGAACCATAACAAGAGTCGTTTCATTGTTTGTCATCGTATTAATTATTGTTCTGGTATTAGGATCACCTTCATATAGAAACATAACACCTGAACCAAAACAACGATTTAAAGGTTTTAGCACAAGTTGCTTATGTTGAGAAAGAAACTCTTCAATTTCTTGCAATGATGCTGTCACTATATTTTCAGACATTAAATCCTTAAAATATACACTGTGCAGTTTTTCGTTAAAATCTCGTATTGCACGCGGAGAATTAATTACTCTCGGTTTTGTTACAAAATCAAAAATATAGGTTGCATTAATATAGTCAATATCAACAGGCGGGTCAGGGCGGAACATCACAATATCAAAAGAATCAATAAGTTTTTCCAGCTTAATATCTTTATAAAAAATGTTATTATCAATGACAAAGGCTTCATAACACTTAGTATAAGCCGTACTGCCCTTCAATGATAAATTCGGTATTGTTGTTACAAAAACCTCGCAACCTCTTAATAAAAGCTCTTTAATTATCCAAAAGTTTGTGACTAAATCATTAAATTCAAAGTATTTTAACTCTAATTTATCTATTACAAAAAGTATTTTCTTCATATACAAAATTTTAGCACTAAGTTGAAATATACACAACTAACCATGCAGTATAATTGTTGACTTGTTTATTAGAAATAGATTATTATAAATAAGAATTATGAAACGCAATAAGAAGAAAAAAGAATCATTTTTTTCAAAAGTTGTTAATTTTATTTTAACAATAGTTGTTGCCTGCGCAATAGGCTCACAAATGTGCACGGCTGCAAATAACAACCTAAGAATTGCACAGATTAGTGATGCACATTTTTCATCTTTTGAAGATAACACATCATATAAATTTCTTAAGAAATCAGGTGAGCTTCTGGATGATGCAATTTTTCAAGTAAATACATCCGGACCATATGATTTTGTCATGTTTTCAGGCGATTTAATAAATAAACCTCAAACAGAAGAGCTGCAAAAATTTATTCATCACGCTCAAAATCTTATATACCCTTGGTATGCAATACCGGGAAATCACGATATTTGCATAGACGGTCCGCTCACTAAAGAAAAATTTACGGAAATATTGGCCACAGAAAATGAAAACATGAAAAATAAAAACATATATTACGCATTCACTCCCAAAAGAGGTTTTCGCGTAATTTGCCTTGATTCAATTATTGACTATAAAGTTACAACAAACGGCGAAATTTCAGAAGAAGAAATGAACTGGCTTAAAT
>CALZHV010000255.1 GCA_945787485.1 uncultured Lachnospiraceae bacterium | reverse complement strand
AATTTTTTAATGGGTGATTTTTATATGCAAGATGATAGAATTTGTTATGATGTTTGCACAAGTCATGATTTAGACAATCTTTCAAAACTTGCGGTTAAATTATGGAATGGTGCCGATTATGATGATTTGAAGGAAGAATTTGAAGCAATAGTACAAACGGAAAATAATGTAGTATTTACTGCTTATTTTCAAAATAATATGATTGCTTTTGCTCATTGTTCAATACGCAATGAATATATTGAGGGCGCAGATAGTGATAATGTCGCTTATCTTGAAGCGGTCTATGTTGAAGAGAAATTTCGTAATCTCGGAATTGCAAGTTGTTTGATAGAACACTGTGAGATATGGGCAAAATCAAAGGACTGTAAACAATTTGCAAGTGATTGTGAGTTAAACAATTTATCGAGTATAAATCTGCACAGGAAAAATGGATTTAGCGAGAGCGCAAAACTTGTTCATTTTATTAAAGATATTGGGAGTTAGATATGAGCGTTAATTTTTATGAAACAGTTGAAGATAGCTTATTAAAATTTGCTGTTATCGTTGCAAAAACAAACGGTAAATGGGTATTTTGTAAGCATAAGAACAGAGATACATTAGAAATTCCGGGCGGTCATCGTGAGCCAAATGAGGATATTTTAGACACTGCAAAGCGAGAGCTAATTGAAGAAACAGGTGCGATTGATTTTGATTTAAAGCCTGTTTGCGTTTACTCTGTTTTGGAAGAAAATAACTTTAATGGAGAAGAAACATTTGGTCTATTATGTTATGCCGATATATATTCTTTTGGTAGTATTGATAGCGAAATAGAAAAAATAATCATTACCGATGAGCTGCCGACGAATTGGACTTATCCTAAAATTCAACCATATCTTCTTGAAGAATTAGAAAAGAAAAGCATTATTTAAAGGTTAACTTATGAAACACAAAATGAGCTTGCAACACGAGTCGTTCGTGAAAATCAAAACCAAAACAAAAACAATAGAAATGAGATTGTTTGACGAAAAGCGTTCTAAAATATCCGTTGGTGATGATATTGTTTTTGTTGATAACAGCACAAAAGAAACAAATACATGCAAAGTATCTAATTTGTTCAAATATAAAGATTTTGATGAATTGTATTCTAATCACGATAAAATATCTATTGGATATAGTGAAAATGAAATTGCAAATCCTAATGATATGCTCGCTTATTATTCTAAAGAGCAAATCGAGAAATACGGCGTTGTCGGAATAGAATTATTACCGTAGTAAAATGGAATACTTCGATGATCTTTTGGAAAAACAGGATTTGATTGAAGAAATATACAATTTTGCATTAAGCATAAAATAGCTTTTGTTGACAGGAGGTACAGATATGGATGATATTAAATGGTTGTTCTTTGATATCGGTTCAACCTTGGTGGACGAAAGCGAATGTGTGAAAAAGCGTTGTGATGTGATAATACATAACAATAATATCGACAGACAGGAGTTTTATAATAAAGTAACAGAATGTGCAAAAACGGATTCTTATGCCGTCAGAGCTGCTGCTGTATATTACGGTGTTGAAATACCAAGATGGTATGGAGAACTCGAAAAACTATACCCCGATACAAAAATGATATTAGATACATTATCTAAGAAATATAAGCTTGGCGTAATAGCAAATCAGGTTGCAGGCACAAAGGACAGACTTGATGATTGGGGCATAGGTACATATTTTGATGTAGTTGTTGCTTCGGCAGAGGCAGGCTTTGCAAAGCCTGACTTAAAAATATTTAACCTTGCTCTTGAGCAGGCAGGATGTAAACCGAACGAAGCCGTTATGATAGGGGATAGACTTGATAACGATATTGTGCCGGCAAAACAGCTTGGAATGAAAACTGTATGGGTGCGTCAAGGTTTTGCAAAATACCAAAACGTAAAAAATGATAATGAACAGCCTGACTACATAATTGATACAATTGGTGATATTGTAGATGTAATCGCTTGACAGAATAAGTGTTGATTTAATTTTGAATTATGTGTATAATAAATATATCATAAAAAGGAGGTTCTTAATATGTGTACAAAAAGAGAATTGCATAATGTTACAAATGCTGTTGTTCAAAAGGCGAAGAACCTTCTTGGCGATAAGCTTGAAGCTGTAATTTTATTTGGGTCTTATGCTCGTGGTGATTATGACGACGAATCTGATATTGATATAATTATACTTGCAAATATCGGTGTTGAAGAAATGCGTGAATTGTCACAAATCTTTACTGATTTTTCATGCGATATAGATTTGGAATATGATGTGGTTTTATCTTTGATTTTACAGGATAATGATACCTATAATAAGTATAAGTTAACATATCCGTTTTTCAAAAATATCGAAAATGAAGGGGTTGATTTGGTTGCCTAATAATGATGAAATAACTCTTGCAAAATATAGAATTGAAAAGGCTAAAGATTGTTTGAAAGCATCAAAATTGCTTCTTGATGACGGTTTGTATGCAGATAGTGCAAACAGGTCTTATTATGCGATTTTTCATTCTATGAACGCTTTGTGTGCTTTGAGAAGCGTTGGATATAAAAAACATTCAGGTGTCCTATCGGATTTTAATCAAAATTATGTTAAAACAAACTTAATTGAGATTGAATATTCAAAAATAGCAAAGACCGCATTTTCTGTAAGAACAAAAAGTGATTATTCTGATTTTTATGTTGTTTCAAAGCAGGATGTTGTTGAACAATATAAAAATGCAGTAAAGTTTATCGATAGAATAGATAGATTTATTAACGAATCCTTCACTAAAGAAATTTCATATCAAATCAACGATTAATATCAACCTATTAAGGCTCCCCTTTTATGTAATAAAGGGGAGCTGTCGCATTTTATATGCGATTGAGGGGATATAAACAATCTAACTTACCTGCATATTGCTGCAGGCATTA
>CALZHV010000254.1 GCA_945787485.1 uncultured Lachnospiraceae bacterium | reverse complement strand
TTACTGATTTTTTATCTTTTCATTTAACTCTTCAAGATACATCCATCTGTCCATCTTGTCGGATAATTGCCTCGACAAATCTTCTTTTTCATCTGTCAGTTGTTGTAATTTGGCGAAATCACTTGAATTTTGTTCTATCAAAATATCAATTTTTTCTATCTCCTGTTCCAATTTACCGATATCATCTTCTATTGTTTCATATTCTTTTTGCTCATTATAAGTAAATTTAAGCTTTGCTTCACGAGGTTTCTCTTTATAATTGTTTTTCTTAACTTGTTCTTTATTTACAAAAGTACTGTTTTCATTTTCAAATTGCATTCGAATTTCATAATCCGTATAATTACCTTCACTTCTTATAATATTCTTATTTTCATCAATAGCAAATATTCTTGTAGCAATTCTGTCAAGGAAATATCTGTCATGTGATACTACAATTACTATTCCGTCAAAATTATCAATATAATCTTCTAAAATCTGTAATGTGCTTATGTCCAAATCATTTGTAGGCTCATCAAGCACGAGGATGTTTGGTGCACCCATAAGCACCTTACACAAATAAAGTCTTCTTTTTTCTCCTCCCGATAATTTACCGATAAGTCCGTATTGTTCTTCTTTTCTAAACAAAAATCTCTCTAATAACTTGGTAGCAGTTATTTTTCCTTCGGGTATTTCAACATACTCAGCCACATCCCTTATATAGTCAATAACTCTCTTGCTGTCATCCATATCATCAATAAACTGGGCAAAATATCCTATCTTTACAGTACTTCCAATCTGCACACTTCCTTCATCAGGCTGTATTTCTCCCATTATTATCTTTAACAATGTAGTTTTTCCTGTTCCATTTTTCCCGAGTATACCTATTCTGTCATTTTTAAGGAAATTATATGTAAACGGTTTAAACAGCCTTTTTCCGTCATAGGACTTTGATACACCTTCAAGCTCAATTGTGCTTTTTCCAAGTCTTGACGACATTGAAGATAGTTCAACTCTTTTATCTGTTTCAGGTGCACTTTGATTTTTCAGCTGTTCATATCTTTCCAAACGTGCCTTTTGCTTTGTGCTTCTTGCTCTCGCACCTCTCATTACCCATTTTAATTCATTCCGTAAGATTGATTGACGTTTTCGCTCTCCTGCATTTTCTATATCTTCTCTTTCTGTTTTTCTCGTAAGATATCCGGAATAATTTTCTTTATATGAATAAATATGTCCTTTATCAATTTCAATTATTCTATTTACAACACTATCAAGAAAATATCTGTCGTGCGTAACCATAATTACGGAGCCCCGATATGCATTTAACTGTTCTTCAAGCCATTTTGACATTTCATAGTCTAAATGGTTTGTCGGCTCATCTAACAATAATATGTCAGCATTTGCAAGAAGTGCATTGACAAGTGCGATACGTTTTTTCTGACCTCCTGATAAAAACTTGCATTTTTGCTCAAAATCATCTACGCAAAGTTTTGTAAGCATCGTTTTTGCCCTTGTTTCAACATCCCACTTGTTTTCCGTGGTTAACAATCCTTTTACCGAAGCCTCGAGTACGTTGTCGGTGTCTTCAAATTCCGGCATCTGCGGCAGGTATTTGATCGTATAATTATTTGCTTTTATAATTTTACCGGAATCAGGAGAATCAATTCCCGCAATCATCTTTATTAATGTTGATTTTCCTGTCCCGTTTATTCCTATAACTCCCGCCTTTTCACCTTCCAAAAAAAACGAAGCACAATCGAATATTTTTCTTTCTCCATAGGCTTTATTAATATTTTCAACAGTTAATATATTCATATTTTCCCCTTTTCCTTCGAAACCGCTTAAATAATATTTCTTAATGACTCATTACAATAATAGTAATTACTGTTTTTTAATCATATGTTTTACAAATTCATTTGTTTTATTAAATCTTTGGTTTTATTAAATCATCTGTTTTACAAAATCATCTCTTTTAAAATATTTTCATAGTAATCTGCAAAAATGTTATCCTTTTTCCATATTGCGCACATCTCGTGTTTTACATCAAAGCCTTTAATGTTCATCTTTATCAAAGTCCCTTTGTCAATATCCTCACGGACTCCACATTCATACATAAATGATATCCCGGCATTTTTTTCAACTAGTTTTTTTATTGTATTCATATTGCCAATTTCAAGAACACTATAAAAATCGTCCACACGCAAATTATTTTCCTCAAGAACTATTTCAAATATCTCTCTTGTTCCGGAGCCTTCTTCCCTCAATATCAGCCTTTCATCTATAAGGTCTGAAAGATTTACACTTTTCTTAGCGAATTTATGATTTGGACTACAGATAGGAACGAAATTTTCAACAGAAAATGTCATGTTATTATAATTTAACTTTTGAAAATTTCCTTCTACTATGGCGAAATCGACAAGCCCCATCTCAAGCTGTTTTACAAGCTCAGCTGTATTTGCTACAACCATATGAATTTGTGCTCTCGGATGCCTGTTCACATACTTATTTATTGCATCAGAAATCATAAATTCACCAATTGTCATCGTAACGCCAAATTTAAATACTTCCCTGTCTTCTTTTTCATGATTTATCTGTTCTTTTAAATAAATCTCATTATTATGCATGCTCACCATAGCTTCATAAAGCATTTTGCCTTCCTTTGTGAGATAAATTCTTTTGCCTTCATATCCAAATAGTATTGCTCCGTAATATTCCTCAAGCTGTTTAATATGATTTGATACTGCCGGCTGCGTAATATTAAGGCGCTTTGCAGCTTTAGTAAAATTCATTTCCTGACATACAACAATAAATGTATCTATTCTGTAATCAAGCATATATTCAGTCTCCTTTATCAAATATAATTCAAATAATTACTTTTGTTCATCAACCTGCTTTTATTGGTTATAATAATTGCACAATATTATTTATATAACATGTAAATAACAATAAAAATAT
>CALZHV010000253.1 GCA_945787485.1 uncultured Lachnospiraceae bacterium | reverse complement strand
TTCAATAGCTTTTAAATGGGCAGATGAGGAAGCAGAAACAATATTAAGAAGTATCGAATGGAGTCCGTCGAGAACAGGATTGATTAATCCTGTAGCTATATTTGACAGTGTTGAATTGGAGGGAACATCAGTTAGCAGAGCTAGTATACATAATATTAGTATTGTAAAGCAGCTTAAGCTGGGTATAGGAGATAGAATATTAGTATACAAGGCAAATATGATTATTCCTCAAATAAGCAGAAATTTAACATGCAGTGATAATTTGATAATTCCTGATAAATGTCCGGCCTGTGGAGGTCCTACTGTAATAAACAAGGAAAATGACGCACAAACTTTATTTTGCCCAAATGCCGGATGCCCTGCAAAAGCAATAAAGCTTTTTACACATTTCGTATCAAGAAATGCAATGAATATAGACGGCCTTTCTGAGGCGACTCTGGAGAAATTTATTGAATGTGGCTTTATTTCAAAGCTGTATGATTTATTTCGACTTGAAAAGTATAAAGATGATATTATATCTTTAGATGGTTTTGGTGAAAAATCATATAACAATCTTATTAAATCAGTGGACAATGCAAGAAAAACTGAACTTTACAGAGTTTTGTACGGGCTTGGAATTTTGAATGTTGGTCTTGCAACAGCAAAGCTGATATGTAAATATTTCAATGATGACATAGAAGCAATAATAAGCGCTGATGTTGATACATTTGCAGAAATTGAAGGTGTCGGAGAAATAATTGCAGAAAATATTGTTAGTTTTTTTGCAAGTGAAGATAATATGAATGTGTTAAGGCAATTATTTACTGAAGTTGAAATTATTCATGAGGTAAATAATAAGGAGCAGGATCTTGAAGGTAAAACCTTTGTTATTACAGGCTCTCTTAACCATTTTGCAAACAGAGATGAGCTTAAAAAGGTTATAGAAGACAGAGGAGGAAAGGTTGCCGGCAGTGTGTCAGCAAAAACTTCGTATTTGATTAATAATGATGTTACATCTTCGTCTTCAAAGAATAAAAAGGCAAAAAGTTTAGACATTCCTATTATTTCAGAGGAGGACTTCTTGAACTTATAGTTCAAAAGTGATATAAATTAATAGGAATAAGACGAGAATGTGAGGTTGTTACAATGCCGATTAAAATAGATAACGATTTACCGGTAAAAAAAATTTTGGAGCAGGAAAATATATTTGTAATGGATGAAAACAGAGCAATGAGCCAGGATATTCGTCCACTTGATATATTGATTTTAAATCTTATGCCACTTAAGGAGGATGCAGAGCTTCAGCTTATGCGTAGTCTGTCAAATACGCCACTCCAGGTTAATATTTCATTAATCAGAACAATGTCATATGAATCCAAGAATGTTTCAGAATCTCATCTTGAGAGATTTTATACAAGCTTTGATATTGTAAAAAACAGAAAGTGGGACGGACTAATCATTACAGGAGCACCTGTAGAAAATCTTGAATTCGAAGATGTGGAATATTGGGAAGAATTAAAGGAAATAATGGATTGGTCAAAGGATAATGTTACATCAACATTACATATATGCTGGGGTGCTCAGGCAGGACTTTATTACAGATATGGTATTAAAAAAATTAAATTGGACAAAAAGTTTTCAGGAGTATATAAGCATTATACATTTCATAAAAGAACACCGCTTGTAAGAGGCTTTGATGATTCTTTTTTGGTTCCGCAGTCAAGATATACAACTGTTGACAAAGCAGCAATAGAAGCAAATGAGCAGCTTGAAATTGTATCGGAATCAGAAATAACAGGACCATATTTAATAATTGGAGAACATGGCAAAAATATATTTGTTACCGGTCATCCTGAGTACGATACGCTCACACTTGACCAGGAATACAAAAGAGATTTGAAAAAGGGTATTAATCCTGATATTCCGGTAAACTATTACCCTGATGATAATCCGGAAAATAAACCGATAAAATCATGGCGTTGTCATGCAAATACTTTATATTCTAACTGGTTAAACTATTATGTTTATCAGGAAACACCATATGAGTGGTAGAAATATCTGACTGTTTTGAATGATATAAAACAGTTGAACGAAAAAGTTATTTGTGCTACAATGCAAATTACTTTATGAACAATAATTTTTAATTATACGAGGTGTGAAATGCAGGAATTAAAGCCTATTAAAGAAGGAAAAGTACGTGAGATTTATGACAATGGTGATAGCCTGATTATGGTTGCAACAGACCGTATTAGCTGTTTTGATGTAATTCTTGGTAATCAGGTAACAAAGAAGGGAACAGTTCTTACTCAAATGTCAAAGTTTTGGTTTGATATGACAGAAGATATTCTTCCAAATCACATGATATCAGTTGATGTAAAAGATATGCCTGAATTTTTCCAACAGGAAAAGTTTGATGGAAACAGTATGCTTTGTCGTAAGCTTGAGATGCTTCCGGTTGAATGTATTGTAAGAGGATACATAACAGGTAGTGGCTGGGCAAGCTATAAGGAAAATGGTACAGTATGCGGAATCAAGCTTCCGGAAGGACTTAAGGAATCAGACAAGCTTCCTGAACCTATATACACACCATCAACAAAGGCTGAAATAGGTGATCATGATGAAAATATTTCATATGAGCAAAGTGTTGAATATTTAGAGAAGAGATTTCCAGGTAAAGGTGAAGAATATGGTGCAAAGCTTAGAGATTACACTATTGCTCTTTATAAAAAGTGTGCAGATTATGCACTCAGCAAGGGAATAATCATTGCTGATACAAAATTTGAATTTGGTCTTGATGAGGACGGAAATATTGTAATAGGTGATGAGATGCTTACTCCTGACAGCTCAAGATTCTGGCCTGCAGACGGATACGAAGCAGGACATGGACAGCCATCATTTGATAAGCAGTTCGCACGTGACTGGTTAAAAGCAAATCCTGACAATAATTGGACTTTACCTGAAGATATCGTTGAAAAAACTATAA
>CALZHV010000252.1 GCA_945787485.1 uncultured Lachnospiraceae bacterium | reverse complement strand
GCAGATGTTAGAAAAAGAAAAGAGACTTCCGGATGTGGTAATGGCATGTGTTGGTGGCGGTTCAAATGCTATGGGTGCATTTTACAATTTCATAGATGATAAAAACGTGAGATTAATCGGTTGTGAGGCAGCAGGAAGGGGTATAGATACTCTTGAGACGGCAGCAACATTAAATACGGGACGGCTGGGCATTTTCCATGGAATGAAATCATATTTTTGTCAGGATGAATATGGTCAGATTGCACCTGTATATTCTATTTCAGCAGGACTTGATTATCCGGGTATAGGACCGGAGCATGCCTACTTACATGATATAGGAAGAGCAGAATATGTCGCTGTTACAGATGATGAGGCAGTTGATGCATTTGAGTATCTTTCAAGAATCGAGGGAATCATTCCTGCAATAGAAAGTGCGCATGCTGTTGCATATGCTATGAAGCTTGCACCTACAATGGATAAGGACAGTATAATGGTTATTAATATCTCCGGACGTGGTGATAAGGATGTGGCTGCAATAGCAAGATACAGAGGGGAGGATCTTCATGAGTAATATATATAAAGCATTTGAGAACAAAAAAGCATTTATTCCTTTTTTAACATGCGGTGATCCGGATCTTGAAACAACGGAACAACTCGTATATGCAATGGTAGAGGCAGGAGCTGACCTGATAGAGCTTGGAATTCCTTTTTCTGATCCTACAGCAGAGGGACCTGTAATTCAGGAGGCAAATATCAGAGCTTTAGGTGATAACAACAAGACTACTACAGACAGTGTATTCCAGCTTGTGAGAAGACTTAGAAAAACGGTTACGATACCAATGGTATTCATGACATATGCCAATGTTGTATTTTCATACGGTTCGGAAAAATTTATAAGTGAATGTAAGGAAATCGGCATAGATGGTCTTATTCTTCCTGATATTCCTTACGAAGAAAAAAATGAATTTGATCCAATATGTAAAAAATATGATATAGACCTTATATCCTTAATTGCACCTACTTCAAATGATAGAATTTCCATGATTGCAAATGATGCAAGCGGTTTTGTTTATTGCGTTTCGTCACTTGGTGTTACAGGTGTTCGTTCAAATATTACAACGGATGTAGGTCATATGGTTGAACTCGTTAAGAAAACAAAGGATATACCGTGTGCCATAGGATTTGGTATTTCTACGCCTGAACAGGCAAAAGCAATGGCGAAGCAGGCGGATGGAGTAATAGTTGGAAGCGCAATTGTAAAGATAATAGGTCAATACGGAAAACAGGCTGTTCCTTATGTTAAAAAGTATGTAGAAGATATGAGAAAAGCTTTAAATGATTTATAGGTTTCAAAAATAATAGATTAAATGATTATTATATTTTGCCGTTTTTTGAAAACAAAAATGAAATTAATTGGCATTTTTTGTTGACAATTGCAGAAAAACAAAAAAATAAAAAAAAGTGTTGACATTATAAAAGTGAGATGGTATTATATGTCTTGCGTTGAGCAATCAACCGTTCGAAATAATCGAATGCGGGAGTGCTGGAATTGGCAGACAGGCTAGACTAAGGATCTAGTGATGGCAACGTCGTGTGGGTTCAAGTCCCATCTCCCGCATTGAAAGCAGTACACATTGTGTGCTGCTTTTTTTGGTTGTGAGACATGCATGCTAACGAAAAAATAACAGTGTAATGTTATATGATATAACTCAATATTTAACATATAAATCAATATTAAATAAGCATTTAAAAAATCAGGTTTTGAAAAAAGGAATAAAGATGGCAAAGAAAAAAAAGGAAGAATCAAAATTACAATTTAATGATTTCGTGATATTTTCTTATCTTGCATTAATGTTTAGCGTATTTCCGCTTATAATGCACAATAAATATTTTGACATTACAATAACAAAATATAATTGTTTTGTTTATGTTTCGCTTGGGTTAGTAGTATTTTCGATAATAAGCTTTATTATAAAAAGCGTTCTTGATGAGGATAATCATAAAAGTACAGCTGATAAAGGAAACAGACTGATTAAGCCTGAATTCTGGGCGTTGGCATTTGCAATATCAAATGTATTTTCATGTATTGTTTCAGAAAGAAGGATGGAGTCGCTTACCGGTTCGGAAGGAAGATATATGGGCATGTTTTCCTATGTTTTGCTTGTGACCGTGTTTTTTATCCTTGCAAAGCCATATAGAGGAAACAATTGCATATTTTACATATTCGCATTTTCGACAATTGTTATGTATGTTATAGCTCTGGCTCAGCAAAGCGGAGCAGATATATTCGGTCTAAAAGAAGGTATTTCAAAAAAACAATATTACCTTTTTGTTTCAACAATGGGAAATATTAATATATTTGCAAGCTTTATTGTGATTGCATTTGCTGTATTTGCAGTTTTTTTTATTTGCAGCGAACAAATAATAATGAAAACAGTTTCGGGAATAATTGTCTGTTTGTCAGCAATGGTTTGTCTTATTTCAAACAGTGACAGTGTTTACCTGGGTGTAGGTATAGTTGTTTTGTTTTTATTTTATATAGCTATTTATAAGGAAAAAGTCAGATGGTATTTTTTGATGCTTTTATTGATGGCAGCCGGTAATTTTACAATGGCGTTTGTCAATAAATATATTCTTGTTGATTACTACAAACGAGACGGTATTTCCCGAAGCCTGGAAAATATTACAATAAACATTGTTTTGCTTGTTATTCTTGCGTTATTTACAATTGCTATATGGCAATTGTTTAAGAAAAAACCGGAATTGCTAAAGGATAATAAAAATAAACTTGCAATCGGTATTACAGTTATTTTGGTTGTATTGGGCGTTACGATTTTGGCAATTGCTTTTTCGAAGAATATGAGTATTGTTAATTTTAATTACAAGTGGGGCAATTACAGAGGCTTTATATGGAGTAAATGTATTGATGCTTATAAAAATTTCGGAATGGTAAATAAAATATTCGGATATGGAAATGAAACGATTAA
>CALZHV010000251.1 GCA_945787485.1 uncultured Lachnospiraceae bacterium | reverse complement strand
GCTCGCAGCGTTCCATATACTCTTCTATTGTATATTTTCTGTTCATCCTCTTTAATGTATCATTGCAGGCGCTTTGAAGCGACAAATGAAAATGAGGACATATTTTTTCATTTTTACTTATAGCTTCCAAAAATTCATCAGTAATAATTCTTGGTTCAAGAGAACCCATTCTGATTCTTTCTATACCATCTATTTCACTTACCAGATTAAGGAGCTTAAGTAAATCGTTTCCTTCATATTCATACGAAGACAGATTAATACCTGTAATTACGACCTCCTTTATTCCCCTTTTCGCAAGTCTTATTACCTCTTCCACAACATCCTTCGGATTTCTGCTCCTTATTCTTCCTCTTGTGTACGGAATAATACAATACGTACAAAAGTTATTACATCCATCCTGTACCTTGACATATGCCCTACAATGCTCAGTTGGCATTTCAAGATACATATATTCATATTCGTTACTCTTGTTTATATCTATAAAATTGTCGTTAATACCTTTATCCTCATAATACTCTTCAAGTATTCTGACTATTTCATTTTTCCTGTTATTTCCAACAATAATATCTATTGATAAATCATTTTCAAGCATTTCTTTTTCAGCCTGTACATAACATCCACAAGCTACTATCACGGCATTTTCATTTTTCTTCTTTGCTCTGTGAATAATTTGTCTTGATTTTCTTTCCGCCATATTGGTTACGGAACATGTATTTATAATATAAACATCCGCACCTTCATCGAATTCCACAATGAGCGCGCCCGCTTTTGACAGTACTTCCATCATGCTGTCAGATTCATATTGATTTACCTTGCATCCCAAAGTATAAATTGCGATTTTTTTACCTGCTATAATATCACTTTTTACGTTCATTTAACAAAAAACTCCTACTATAAATATTGACTTTTAAATGCTAAACTTATATTATATTAACATACTTATATATATAAATCAAAGGAGGGTTTGTGGGATGATAGCAGTAAAGATTTCACTTAATTCTATTGACAAGGTAAAGAGCTTTGTAAATGATATTAGTGGTTTTAATGCGGAATTTGATTTAGTTTCCGGAAGATATGTTATTGATGCAAAGTCAATTATGGGCATATTTAGTCTTGATATATCAAAGCCTATCGATCTGAACATTCATACAGACGAAGATGATGCAGAAATTATGGCAGCAATTAAGCCATACCTTGCTGAATAACTGATAATAACAAAAAGGATGCTTATGCATCCTTTTTTATTTTATATATATAATTGTTTAATTTATTTCATGTATCTGATTTTTACGTTTATCTGATTTTATTTCATGTATCTGATCATTCCGGGACCAAGGCTGTCTGTCGGACGTGCAATAAAACCATGTTTCTGATAAAACTCTTCTCTTCCTTTTGCACACATAAGACAAAGCATTATTTCCGTATCATCCTGTCTGATACCTTCCACAAATTCTATCAGCTTTTCTATAATAAGAGAACCGGTTCTTTTACCCTGCTGTTCAGGCACGACTATTAAATCCTGGATATAACATATAACAGCTCCGTCTCCCACTATCCTGCCAATACCAAGTAACTGACCGTTCTCATCAACTGCCTTTATAAAATACAGGCTGTTATCTATCGCCATCTGCGCCTGCTTATTGCTTAATTTTTTCCAGCCTACCTTTTCTCTTATCGCCAGATACTCCTGTGTTGTAATTTGATTTTCAATCAATGATATCATTTATCATGCCTCGTAATTATATTTTAAAGTCGCATTGAAAGACCTTTATCTGAAAGATATCTCTTCAAATCCATAATTTCAAGCTCCTTGTAGTGAAACAATGAAGCTGCCAATGCTGCATCTGCTTTTCCTTCTGTAAGTGCCTCATAAAAATGATCCTTTGTACCGGCACCACCGGAAGCAATTACAGGTACGGAAACATTTTCGGAAATAATCCTTGTAAGCTCAACATCATATCCTGCTTTGGTTCCGTCACAATCCATACTTGTAAGCAAAATTTCTCCGGCACCAAGCTTATCAGCTTTCATAGCCCATTCAACAGCATCTATTCCTGTATCTATTCTTCCGCCGTTTTTATAAATATTCCATCCGCTTCCATCTTTGCGTCTTCTCGCATCAATAGCAACAACAACACACTGACTGCCAAATTTATCTGCTGCCTCACTGATAAGTGTCGGATTATTAATAGCTGCAGAATTTACGGATACTTTATCTGCACCTTCCCTAAGTATTGCCTTAAAGTCATCCACGGTTCTGATACCGCCGCCCACCGTAAATGGAATAAACACAGTCTCAGCAACCTTTCTTACCATGTCAATCACAATATTTCTTGCATCCGAAGAAGCTGTAATATCAAGAAATACCAGCTCATCAGCTCCTGCTTTGTCATATGCAGCGCCAACTGCAACAGGATCTCCTGCATCCTTCAGATTAACAAAATTTATTCCTTTTACCACCCTGCCGTTTTTTACATCAAGACAGGGAATTATACGTTTTGTATGCATAAATGTATCTCCTAAACCTATAGTGCAATAAAATTCTCTAAAATCTTTAATCCGACTTTAGAGCTTTTTTCCGGATGGAACTGACATGCAAATACATTTCCATGTTCTACAGAAGCATGTATTTTAACAGAATATTCTGTAGTTGCAGCAACATCAGAAATATTATCCGCCTTCAAATAATATGAATGAACAAAATAAACATATGGATTTTCTTCAATACCCTTGAAAAGCTTTGCACCCGGTGTGATATCAAGTGAATTCCATCCAATCTGCGGAATTTTAAGACCTTCCTTGTCAGGAATCCTTAACACCTCTCCATCAAGAATTCCAAGACCTGTAGCCCCGGGACTTTCCTCACTTGTCTTATATAACAATTGCAGTCCGAGACAAATACCAAGAAACGGTTTATTTGCATCGACAACATCATAAATAACATTGTATTTGCGTATTTCAATTTTCTCGCTTTCGGCA
>CALZHV010000250.1 GCA_945787485.1 uncultured Lachnospiraceae bacterium | reverse complement strand
CTATCTTAATCGGCTATTTCTTCTATTTGTTTTATAACGCTAAACCGTTGTCAATTCCGTTTGCTTATGCTTCGATGTATACAGAACCGTGGTCGCTTTTAGGCTTCGGTTTAACCCTTACATATAACGGTAAACGAGGCAAGCAAAATAAAATGCTTTCATATTGGTTCTATCCCGTCCACCTCCTAATCCTCGGTGCATTGCGTCTATATTTGAAAATCTAATAAACTGGTGATGTAAAGCAAAACGCCTTACATCACCTTTTTTTATTTTGGACTTACATATTCTAAATTTTGTCATCAATATAGAAAAAAATTTGTCCAAATAGCTAAAATTATTTATTTTATAAAAGAAATGCAGTTATATTTATTGACAAACTATGAACGAATGAGTAGAATTATTATGAGTAGTAATATGTCATTTTATGTAATTGACAGTAAATCCTACAATCTTCGCCATAAAGGAGCTATCGTGAAAAAGAAAATATTGTTTTTGATTCATGACTTGAATTGTGGTGGAGCAGAGAGAGTTTTGGTTAATCTGGTTAATAGCCTTGACCAAGAAAAATATGATATAACGGTTCAAACATTGTTTGATGTCGGAATTTTAAGAGATAAGCTGGGCAGCAATATCCATTACATAGCTGGATTCAAGAAAATGTTTCGAGGTAATGTAACCTTAAGCAAGCTACTAACACCAAAGCAGTTATGTAAAATGCTTATCAAGGACGATTACGATATTGCAATTGCGTATCTCGAAGGTCAATGCTGTAGGATAATTTCAGCATATGAAGGCAAAAAGATTGCTTGGATCCACACTTTCTTTCGTAACGAACAAGAAGCAGTACAATCGTTCAAAGCTATGGATGAAGCAAAAGCATGTTATAGCAAATTTGATAGAATTGTTTGTGTTTCAAAAACTGTTGAAGAACAGTTTAATTCGTTTTTTGACTTATCCTCTAAGTCAGAAGTTATTTACAACGCAATTGATGTAGATAATATTTTGAACAAATCAAAGCAACATCAAGATTTAATTTGTTCAAATGATGCTATTGCAAATATTGTTGCATCTGGCAAATTATGCAACGAAATAAAAGGCTTTGATAGACTTATTAGAGTGCATAAAAAATTACTCAATGACAATATAGAAAACAAGTTGTACATAATCGGTGATGGTGAAGATAGAGCAAATCTTGAAGCATTGATTGATGAATTAGGTGTTAGTGAAACAGTTAGGTTAATGGGATTTGTTGAGAATCCATTTAAGTATGTGAAGAACGCAGACCTATTTGTTTGTTCATCACATAGAGAAGGCTATAGCACAGCCGTAACCGAAGCGTTGATATTGGGAGTGCCTGTAATCAGCACAGATGTTAGCGGAGCCAAAGAGCTTATCAACAACGGTTGCGGAACAGTATGCGATAATAACGAAGAAGCACTATATGAATCAATCAAGCAAGCATTAACTGACAAAAACCTGCTTGCAGAATATAGAGAAAAAGCAAAACTAAGAAGCGAACAAATTTCGCCGGAACGAAGCATTGAGAAATTTGAAGATTTGATTAATTATTAGAGGTAGAAACAATGTATTTATTTTTCAAAAGAGCTTGCGAAGTGGTTTTATCATTTATCGCACTAATTATTCTTTCACCTGTTTTGCTTATTACGGCTATTGCTGTTAAGCTGGATTCGCCAGGTCCTGTAATCTTTAAGCAGGATAGACTTGGTAGGGGCGGAAAGGTGTTTAAGATTTATAAATTCCGTTCTATGTGTGAAAATGCAGAGCATACAGGTTCGGGTGTGTATAGCGGTGCAGATGATATGAGGGTTACAAAAGTCGGCAAAATTATTCGTGCAACGAGCATTGATGAATTACCACAGCTTGTGAATATTTTGAAAGGTGATATGAGCTTTGTCGGACCTCGTCCTCCGCTTACCTATCATCCTTGGAAATTAAGCGAATATACAGAAGAACAACTACATATGTTTGATGTTCGTCCGGGTATAACGGGTTGGGCACAGGTTCACGGAAGAAAAGATGTCGAATGGCATAAGAGAATTGAACTCAATTGTTGGTATGTTGACCATGTGTCATTATGGCTTGATTTGAAGATTTTGTTTACAACAGTAATCAAAGTGTTAAAAAATGAAGACAATGTTAATGTCGGAGCAACACTTGCAGTTGAAGAAACGGAAGTAAAAGAAGAAGTTGAAGTATAATGCTTGAGTATTTTTACATAACAAACAGTCCGGAATATGCAGTTGCCTGTGAAAAGGCAGGCGTCAACAGAATATTTATCGATATGGAGCATATCGGTAAGGAAAAACGACAGGGTGGACTTGATACAGTACAAAATCATCATACGGTTGAAGATGTTAAGAATGTTAGAGCTGCTATAAGCAACGCAAAACTGCTTGTAAGAGTTAACCCTATTCACGAAGGTTCAAGGGAAGAGATAAATGCCGTTATTAATGCGGGAGCTGATTTTATTATGTTGCCTATGTGGAAATCTGTTGAAGAGGTAAAGACCTTTTACAGTATAGTAAACCGCAGGGTAAAGACAATTTTGCTGTTGGAAACCGATGAAGCAAGATTATGCCTTGATGAAGTAATAAAACTTAAAGACGTTGACGAAATATATATAGGTCTTAACGATTTACATTTGAGCCAGCACAAAAAATTTATGTTTGAGCTTTATACTGATGGAACAGTTGATGAAATTGCACAAAAGCTAAAGAACGCAAATATAAAATTCGGCATAGGCGGAGTAGGTAAGGTTAATTGTGATAATCTTCTTCCTGCCGAAAATATTCTTTGTGAGCATTATAGATTAGGTTCATCAATGTCAATTTTGGCAAGAGCTTTTTGTGATTGGACAAAGTATGATGTTGCAGAGTTTGAGCAGATAATGACAGATGGCATTGCCGAAAACAGAGAGTTTGAAAAGAGCTTAGAAAACCAACCGATTGATTATTTTAATGAAATAC
>CALZHV010000249.1 GCA_945787485.1 uncultured Lachnospiraceae bacterium | reverse complement strand
TTATATAAATATTGATTTATATACATTAAAAAAAGACTTTCGAAAATACCGAAAGTCTTTCGTAATCGTAATTAATCAACTGATACGATTTCCTTCTTGTTATATGAACCGCAAGCCTTACAAACTCTGTGTGGCATCATAAGCTCGCCGCATTTGCTACACTTAACTAATCCAGGAACATTCATCTTCCAATTAGCTCTACGCTTGTCTCTTCTTGCTTTTGAACTTTTATTCTTAGGACAAATAGACATTTGGTTACACCTCCTTAAAAATCACACTTTTGACATTATACAAATAATAATATATTTTGTCAACATATTTTTTATAATAATGCAACAGTCTCTCTTGCAATTGCTAACTCCTCGTTTGTCGGAACAACATATACAGGTATAGCTGAATCTTCTGTAGATATTTTTATCTCTTCTCCTCTTGTATTATTAGGAATATCATCAATTTTAATTCCCATAAAACCAAGTCTTTCGCATATATTTTTTCTGATACCCGGATTATTCTCACCTACACCTGCTGTGAATACCAAAGCATCAAGACCATTCATTGCCGCCGCATAACTTCCAATAAATTTTGAAGCCTGATAACAGAAAACATTAACAGCAGTTTTACATTTTTTATCACCTTCTTCGATACCTTTTAAGAGATCTCTGAAGTCACTTGATTTACATGACAATCCTAACATACCTGATTCCTTGTTTAAAACAGACATAATTTCTTTTATAGATTTGTTTTCTTTGTCTGCAAGAAAATCAATAATTGCCGGATCTATATTTCCGCTTCTGGTACCCATTGTTATTCCCTCAAGTGGTGTAAGTCCCATTGTAGTATCAACAGATTTACCACCCTCAACAGCACATATACTTGAACCGCTTCCCAAATGGCATACAACAATTTTTGTATCTTTTATATCTTTGTTCATTATTTCCGCTGTTCTCTTTGAAACAAAGCTGTGACTTGTTCCATGAAAACCATATCTTCTTACCTTATATTTTTCATAATATTCATATGGCAGACCGTACATATATGCATAATCAGGCATCGTTTGATGAAAGGCTGTATCAAATACGGCAACCTGAGGAACATCAGGCATTAATTCTTTACAAGCTGAAATACCAATAAGATTAGCCGGATTATGTAATGGTGCAAGTTCATTACACTCTTCTATTGCTTTTATTATATCTGCATCAATCAGAACTGAAGAAGCAAATTTTTCACCACCATGTACAACTCTGTGTCCAATTGCATCAATTTCTTCGAGTGATTTAATTGCGCCTGATTTTGGATCACATAACTTTTCCAAAACAAGTTTTACAGCTGTATTGTGATCAGGCATTAAAACTTCTTCTGTAGTTTTTGGTGCATTTATAGATTGATGTGTCAGTGTTCCATCAAGTTTAATTCTTTCACAAATTCCTTTTGCTTTTACTTCATTGGAAACAGAATCAATTAACTGATATTTCAATGAAGAACTACCACAGTTTATTACTAAGATATTCATATTACTCACCTTTTTTATATTATTTCACATTATCTAAAGCCTGAGCCTGTACAGCTGTTATTGCCACAACACCTACAATGTCATCAGCGCAACAACCACGAGATAAATCATTTACAGGTTTTGCTATACCTTGCGTTATAGGTCCGTATGCATCTGCTTTAGCCAAACGCTGAACAAGTTTATATCCGATATTTCCTGCATCAAGGTCAGGGAAAACCAAAACATTTGCTTTTCCTGCAACAAGGCTACCCGGAGCTTTTGAAATTGCTACCGAAGGCACAATTGCTGCATCAGATTGTAATTCTCCGTCACATTTTATATCAGGTCGCTCCTGATTTATTATCTTACATGCTTCTATTACCTTATCAACCTCAGGATGCTTAGCACTACCCTTTGTTGAATGTGAAAGCATGGCAACAATTGGTTCTTCATCAACCAATAATCTAAATGATTCAGCTGAGCTTTCTGCTATAGCTGCTAACTCCTGTGAATCAGGACTTTGATTTAATCCTGCATCAGAGAATATAAATGTACCGTTTGCCCCCATATCGCAATTCGGTACGACAACAAGGAAAAATGCAGAAACAAGCTTTGTTCCCGGTGCTGTTTTAAGTATCTGAAGAGCAGCTCTAAGTACATTTGCAGAAGAATTGACAGCTCCGGCAACCATACCATCGGCATCTCCTGCTTTCACCATCATACAACCAAAGTATAAAACATTTGTAAGAAGTAATTCTTTAGCTTCTTCCGGTGAAATTCCTTTTTTCTTTCTTATTTCAACAAACATAGCTATATAATCATTTAATTTATCACATTCGTATGGATCAACAAATTTTGCTTTTGACAAATCAAAATCCTTAGCTTTTTTCAGTATATCCGTTCTATCCCCAACAAGTATAATATCAGCTATTTCTTCCTGTAATATTTTATGAGCAGCTTCAAGTGTACGCATATCAGCTGTTTCAGGAAGTACTATAGTCTTTTTGTTTGTTTTCGCTCTTAGTTTAATGCTATCAATAAATTTCACGCTTTCTCACCTCATGACTTACAATCTACAAATATTATAATAAAAAACAATCATGTATACAATATTCAAGACAAAATAAATTGTCTTTTTATTAATACAATACATTTAGTTATCGATATCAGGATTATCTACAACTAAACGTCCTCTACCGTTCTTCTTACCATAATACATTGCTTTGTCAGCTCTTCCTACAAGTTGTTCAGGATTATCACATAATTCAGGATATGTAGATAATCCAATACATACATTAACCGTTATAACGGTATTATTATATGATACTATTGTATCTTGAATTTCTTTATGCAAAGCATTTAATATTTCTAAAGCTTCATTTTGATCTTTTTTTGGTAATACAAGCAAAAATTCTTCCCCACCATACCTGCAAGCAATACCATTGTATTCTTCAGCATATTTTTGTCCAACAGCGGCAACCATTTTTATAACCATATCACCTGCAAGATGACCATATGTATCATTGACATTTTTAAATGCATAACTAAAGTT
>CALZHV010000248.1 GCA_945787485.1 uncultured Lachnospiraceae bacterium | reverse complement strand
CATATTCATATGGTGGACCTGAACTTGCCATTAAAACTTTAAACGCAAATCTTGATCTTGAAATTTCTGAGTTTGTAACGGTTAATTTCCTTTCACTTACACAGGTTATAGACGATTTGGGCGGAATAGTAATTGATGTAGAGCCAAATGAGCTTCCAATGCTCAATGCTGCCATAACTGAGCAGATTGGTGTTACCGGTATTTACTCAGATGGTGTATTTACAACAGGAGATGTCCTTTTAAATGGTACACAGGCTACGGCATATGCTCGTATAAGAAGTACAGATCAGGGTGATATCACAAGAACTGAGAGACAAAGAGATGTGGTTTCAAAGGTGATAGCAAAGGCTAAGAAATCTGATATGGCTACAATCGATAAGATTATTGATGATGTTTTTCCTAATATATTGACAAGTATTAACAAGACAGAAATGTTAGAACTCATAAAAGCTATTTTTGATTACCAGCTTGGTGAAACAGTGGGATTCCCATTTGCACAGGTGGCACAAAATGATGAAGCAAAGGGTGCGGTTCTTGTGCCTGCCGACCTTTCATCAAATGTATCAGCATTACATTTATTCCTGTTTGAAACTGAGAATTATACTCCAACACAGACAGTTCAGAACATAAGCGCAAAGCTTTCAGCAGAAACAGGAGTCGGAGCTCAGGAAATTATTATCAATCCGTATATTGCCGGAGAAAAAACAAATGAAGACGGCAGTACACAGTAAAATATAAAACAATAGAAAAAACAACCCGGGAAGCCGAAAGGTTTCCCGGGTTGTTTTTGTTTGTTCAACAATTATTCCATATGAGTGAGATGACTCAAATTAAGATATTCAGGCAATCCATTATCATAATGAATGCTAACTTCACCTTGAACTAACGGTCTTAAATATTCAAGCATTTCCTGAGTGACATCATTTCCATCTTTATTTATATAATCAAGAGGAACTGCTTTTGCCTTATTTGCCACTTCACAAACAGGTACATTTACGATTTCATACTTGTAAGGCGAGCTGCTTAATCTGTTTACTGCGACCATTATTCCGCTCTTACCGTTTTCTGCGAAATAAACACCATGACTGCCAAGTTTAAAGCTTTCTTCAATATCAGTTTTTGAAGCAAGATGAGAAGCACATCTTTGCAAAACGTTTATTTCAACAGATCTTACTTTTATTCCAAGTTTCTCTTTTACAAGATATTCCAATGCTTTTCCTGTACCACTTAGTTGTGCGTGACCAAATTTGTCTGCTGCTGCATCGGTAGCTGAAAGATAATTACCGTCTTTGTCCTTGATTCCTTCAGAAACTGCAACAACAATATTCCTGTGAATTGGAAGGAGCTTCTTTAAATCTTCGATGAATTGTTCTTTGTCAAATGCAACTTCAGGAAGATATATAAGATGTGGTGCAGGAACACTTTCTGTTCTTGCAAGAGCAGAAGCAGCAGTAAGCCATCCGGCATCACGCCCCATTATTTCTACAATATTTACACTTAAAACATCATAAATGTAAGTATCGTATGCAATTTCTCTTATTGATGTTGCAACATATTTGGCAGCTGAACCAAATCCCGGTGTGTGGTCGGTCATGATTAAGTCGTTATCTATAGTTTTTGGAATACCGACTATTTTTATGTCACTGCCAATTTCTTTTGCATATTCTGCAAGCTTTGCAGCGGTGTCCATTGAATCGTTACCGCCAATGTAGAAAAAGGCTCCGATGGAAAGCTCTTTAAATACGCCAAAGATATCTTCGTACGATTCGGGAGATTCTTTAAACGGAGGAAGCTTATATCGGCAAGAACCGAGGTACATTGCAGGAGTGGCACAAAGTGAAGTGATAAAATCTTCACTGCTGTCTGTAAGGTCAATATACTGCCTTCTTAATACTCCCTGTATGCCATGTATTGAACCATATATTTTATTATAGGTTTTACTTTTTTTAACTCCGTCTATTACACCTGCTAAAGATGCATTTATCGCAACTGTAGGTCCACCTGACTGGGCAACAATACAATTTGTCATATTACTCATTTTTTCACCTCTAAAACAATAGTATGAAAATAAGATAACATAACCAAAGAAAATAAGCTATACAAATTGTATAATATATGCATAATTATCTTGAAAATGACATATAAATAATATATAATTTCTGTATAAAGTTGTAATACATATATATCTGGAATGTTCGATAATTTCTGCTATTTTGAACCTACATTTACTTTAAAAGGGATTCCTATAACATAGCCGGATGTCAAGCCTCCGTTTGCAGTGGAAGACAGAAATCTATGTGCGGTTGCCCACCTAGCTTTGCTAGGAGTCAAAAGGCAGAAACCGGCATCCCGGATATATATTTTTTTTGAGAAAAAGGATCGATATGTGGAGAATTGTGCGGTGGAGGTTTTTCTTGAAAAAAAGTACTAGAATAATAATTGAAGCATTGCTTGGGCTGGTTCTTATTCTGAGTTTGGCTTATGTAGTTAAATCACAGATATATAGTGAAACCGCCTCAAAGGAAACAACGGAGGAAGCGGTCGAGGAAATACCTGCTGAACTTTGCTACAGCTATGGTGACGTTGAAATGCTTGTCAACAAAATGGCCAACAGTGATGAAGAAAAGATGGCACTTTCTAAACTTTTTGATCCTTTAAATAAGAGTAATCCGATTACGGTAGGTTATATATACAACGTATTTGACACTCTTGGTATTCCGAAGGGTAAAAATCTTGCTGCCATATCTTCTTTGGATTCACAGACTTATGTGACCAAAGAGCAGTTTGATGAGATATATGATCATCTCGCCGGATATGAATTGGTGGAAGGTCTTATAAAAAACAACATATATGTTTTTTCTGTAAGTAATGTTGTTGATGAAAATGTAGATTATAACGGCATTACGGCTGATTTTATAAAGAGCCTTACAGGCAAAGCCTTTGCCACTCTGACAGACGAAGCAGAGAAAAATATGCGTGATGTTATTGAAAACGCCCGTATGTCCAAGGACAGCGTCGGCGGAAAAATAGAATGCTATGCAA
>CALZHV010000247.1 GCA_945787485.1 uncultured Lachnospiraceae bacterium | reverse complement strand
GGTGGCGGTCATTCGCTTGAAATATTAAAACGCCTCGGACCAAACGGAAGACTGATAGGCATTGATCAGGATAAAGATGCTATAAAGGCAGCTACAAAGAGACTTGAAGAATATAAAGACAAAGTTACTATCGTACATAGTAATTATCAAAATATAGACTCCGTTCTTAAGAATCTTGGCATCGGCGGTGTCGATGGAATAGTACTTGATTTAGGAGTTTCATCTTATCAGTTAGATAATGCAGAGCGAGGATTTACCTATAAAGAGAATACAGCACTGGATATGAGGATGGACCAGGATACGGTGTTGACTGCGAAAGATATAGTAAATGATTATTCAGAAGCTGATCTTTATAGGATTATCCGAGACTACGGAGAAGATAATTTTGCAAAAAATATTGCAAAACACATAGTTAAGGCGAGAAAAATCGAACCAATAGAAACTACAGGACAGTTAAATGAAATAATTAAAAATGCAATACCTGCGAAGGTAAGAAAACAAATCGGACATCCTTCTAAGAAGACATATCAGGCAATAAGAATAGAGCTTAACAAAGAGTTATATGTTTTGGAAAATTCGTTGGATAAGATGATAGAGCTTCTCAATCCGGGAGGAAGATTAAGCGTTATAACATTTCATTCGTTAGAGGATAGAATTGTAAAAACGATATTTAAAAGAAACATGAATCCGTGTACATGCCCACCGAATTTTCCGGTATGTACTTGTGGAAAAATCCCGACAGGTAATGTAATAACAAGAAAACCTATAGTTCCGTCTTCGGATGAACTTGAAGCAAACAGAAGATCAAAAAGTTCCAAATTAAGAGTATTTGAAAAAAATAAGGAGAGATAGTAAATGAGCGAGAGAGTTAGAAATATGTACTATGTAGATGGTAGTGCAGCAAGAAAAATGAATGTGGTTCCTCAGAGGGAAAGTGAACCGAGAGTGAGAGAACCTCAAAGAAAAAAGACTACTCACGCAGTTCCAAAGTCCTTTGATAAGGCACTGGCTTTCAACATGGGATATACAATGTTTGTTGTTGCAGCAGTATTCATAATAGTATGTGCATGTGGATATATGCTTTTTATGGAAGCAAAGGTTTCAGACCAGCAGACACATATAAATGAGATGGAAGCTCAATTAGAAAATATAAAAAGTGATAACAATGCGATGGGTGTATCGCTTGAAAATATGTATACGATAGACGATATATACAACATAGCTACAAATGAACTCGGTATGGTATATGCTAAAAAAGGTCAGATAATTTATTATGACAGTGCAAATGAAGATTATGTAAAACAATATCAGGATGTTCCTGAGGCTGAATAAGTCTCAGGACATTTTCATTGTATTAGATAAGAGGTATGCAGATGGCAGAACAGATAAATAGAAGAAGAAAAAAGAAAAAAGGCGTATTTCTTAACAGAATGAAGTCACGATTAAAAATATATGCAGTCGTTTGTGCATTGGGTGCAGTTATAATATCAGGAAATCTTATAAGAATAGTTGCAAAAAATGGTTCACAATACGAGCAGGATGTGTTGACGCAGAAACAATACAGCAGTGAGGTTATTCCGTACAAAAGAGGTAACATTGTTGATGCAAACGGCACAATCCTTGCTACAACAAAGATGACATATGACCTTATATTAGAACCTAAAAACATTTTGTTATATGAGGAAAATAAAAAGGTTACGGTTGATGCTCTTAAAAAATATATAGGAATGACGGATGAGGAGATAAACAAAATTCTTGCCAACAAGGATTCCTACAGAGAAGTTGCAAGAAAGGATTTGGAGTACAGTCAGATAAAGGAATTTAAAGATTTCTGGGAAAATGAAGACGAGGGTGAGTATATCATTGGCGTAAGACTTGATGAGAAATACGAAAGAGTTTATCCGAACAATTCTCTTGGATGTCATATGATAGGCTTCACATCAAACGAAGATGAAGGCTTGTATGGAATAGAAGCCGGCTACAATGATTATTTAAAAGGTCATAACGGACGCCGATATACTTATCTGGGAGAAGATTCAAAAATAGAAACGAATGTTGAAGAAGCAACAAACGGAAAAAATGTAATTACAAGTATTGATGCGAACATTCAAAGTATAATTGAGAAAGAAGTAGATAAGTATATGACTGAGGAAGGTGCAAACAATGTTTCTGTACTTGTTATGGACCCAAGCAACAGCAATATATTAGCTATGTATAATTCTCATTCGTTTGATTTGAATAATGTTTATGACTTTAGTCAGACAAGATATTTGTTTGACGGAAGATATGAAGAAAAAGAAGGTGTCCCAAAGGACAACGTGTTACCTGAGCTTACAGACGAAGAATTTGAAGCTTTAAGTAAGTCGGAAAAAGAAGAAGATGTAAAGCTTAGAGCAAAAGCATTAAATATGCTTTGGTCTAATTTTATTATTACAGATGTGTTTGAACCGGGTTCAACATATAAGACATTTACAATATCAGGAGCACTTGAGGAAAATGTTGTAAGCCCTGAGGACACATTCTTCTGTGATGGTGGAGAACAAAAAGATATTTATTACATCAAGTGCCATTATGCTAAACATGGCGGACATGGTACGGTAGATTTGTCTGGTGCATTGGAAAATTCATGTAATGATGCATTGATGCAGATTGCTGCAAAGGAAGGTAAAACAGTATTTGCCAAGTACCAGGAGCTTTTTGGCTTTGGTAAAAAGACGAATATAGATATTCCGGGTGAGCAGAGTAATGCCTCATATTACTATTCGATTTATCATGAAGATACACTTGGCGAAACAGAGCTTGCAACATCATCATTTGGACAGGGAGCCAATGTTACTATGATGCAGGTTGGAACAGCATTTTGTTCCGTAATTAATGGCGGATATTTTTATGAGCCTAGTTTGGTCCAGAGAATAGAAGATGAAAATGGAAATGTTATAGAGTATAGGGACAGCGTTCTTGTAAGAAGAACGATATCAGAAGAAACCTCAGCTACAATGAGGCAGATATTGTTCCAGGTTATAGACCAGGGTACAGGAGAACAGGCCG
>CALZHV010000246.1 GCA_945787485.1 uncultured Lachnospiraceae bacterium | reverse complement strand
AGTGTTTCAGGTAATTGAAATATCTCCTTTTTTATCGTATCTTCAATGTCAATTTTAGTTTCATTTTCGGCCGCATATTTTTTTAAAATAATATTCCTTACCTTATCAATACAATAATCATTAATATTTAAATTAATTTTCATATTAAACCCCATATACAATTAATTTAATATTAATTATTATCATATATATATTTTTTATACTTTGTAATCCAACAGATTTTCTCCCAAGGCAGTATAATCCTCTATTACAAAACGCACATTGTCAAAACCGTCCACATTAAGCATTTTGTTATCGCCGTTTACGGCAACAATATTTTTTATTCCTGCATTTTCAGCAGCCGTTATCCCTGCAACGGAATCTTCAAAAACCAGGCATCTTGACGGATGGAGATTAATCATTTTACACGCAACAAGATACATATCCGGAAACGGCTTATCCTTGATTTTTTTTGTTTTGTACACTACCTTTTCCGGATCAAACCATTTATATAAATCAAACTGTTCGAAATAAAACATTACATTTGACATATTTGCAGCCGTTGCTATTGTAATCGGAATATTATTATCAGTTAAATAGTCAAGGAACTGTTCAAGTCCCGGCGCTAATGCAAGCATATTTTTATCTTCTTTACACAGTCTTCTGTATATGCTTTCCTTCTCTTCGGTTAACTGTTCTAATATTTCATCATTTACTTCATAGCCAAGATAATGTTCTATAATACTCTTGCCTGGTTTATTTACAATATATCTTTCAACATTTTTTTGAGTAAGTTCAAGGCCTGTTATCTCTTCTATATAAAGTTTCCATGCTTCAATATGTTTTTTTGAATCAAAAAACATTGTACCGTTAAAGTCAAAAATAACACCTATTATTTCGTTTAATTTCATCTTTTTACCTGTTTTTCTTTATATTTTTCTTACACACATCACTAAGACAGCATTTGTCACAATATGGGTTTGTCCTTGCCGTACAAACCTTACGCCCATGATATACAAATCGGTGGCACAGGTCACTTCCTTCTTCAGGTGGTATTATTTTCCACAATTCCATTTCAACCTTTTTAGGCTCATAAATATCCTTAACAAGACCAATTCTGTTGCAAAGTCTGATACAGTGGGTATCCGTAACGATTGCCGGTTTTCCAAACACATCACCCATTATTAGATTTGCGCTTTTTCTGCCAACTCCCGGCAGTTTTAAAAGCTCATCAAAGTTATCAGGCACTTTATCATTGTATGTATCATGTAAAATTTTTGCACATTTAGAAATATCACGCGCTTTCACTTTTCCCAAACCGCAAGGTCTAACAATTGCTTCTATGTCATTTACATCTGCATTGGCAAGAGCCTCAACCGAAGGATATTTCTTGTACAAATCCTTCACTATCATGTTGACTCTTTCATCTGTACATTGTGCTGCTAATCTGACTTCAACAAGCAATTTCCACGCACTGTCATATTCCAGGGTACATGTAGCATCCGGATATTCGTTTTTCAATCTTTCTATTATAATAGCCGCTAATTCTTTTTTTCTCATTTGTATAATTCCCGTTCTAATATTTCTTTCGCTTTCTTGTATTTTGACAATCTTGCAAGTGTTGATTCATCACTATAATCTAACCTGCCCTCCATCGAGTTATGCTCCAAATCAGCAAGCTTAACTCTTATTGCAATAGGATTAGTTTTAACAATTTCAATATAATCAAAATAATCCATTCCTTTAGGTTTAGTCAGGCATTTTACAGCTTGAACTATTTCATCATCAAATCCATAATTTACAATATCTTGAATTGTTACGTCCGTATCCTCAACAACGTCATGCAAAAGTGCCACACATATATGCTTTTCATCATTAAACTGTTCAGCTACATGAAACGGATGAAACACATACGGAACCCCACCTTTGTCCAGTTGTCCGTCATGCGCCTTATAACTTATTATCATTGCTTTTTTAGTCATATCAGTATAAATCATAATACATTTTCCTTTTCATAATTATAAAATCAACTGCTAAACAAAATATTAAATACATAATAACAAAAAAAAACATAAATTCAAGAATTGCTTTTCAAATCATGTTTTTTATTTTTCTACAATTATCGACAGCAAAAGCATTTTAATAATTTATTTTTATAATTTATAGAAAATTTGAAGATTATTCCAATAGAAAAATAAAAACCCGCTTGGGGATAGCGGGTTTTTTTGCGTTATATAACGCGAAGGAGAAATGAGTGCCATAGGCACCTTTATTATATGAATCTTGGGGGGATTTCATATATGGTGATAATAAAATCACCTCTAGGTTTATATTATAGTTTTAGATAATAAATATATATCAAAAAATCGATTTTTTTTGCATATTTATGTTGCAATCTTGTCGTTTTTTGCATTATAATCGTACTTAAAGTAAATGCAGGTCGTTTTTTCATAAGGAGTATAGTTTATGGCACTCAAAATTTCTACAGAACTTAATAGATTACTTTCGCAGCACCGCGAAGAACAGCATAACTATCTGTATTATGAGACAGAGTTTTCGTTCTACAAAGCAATAGCTTCCGGCAATATTGAAGCGGTCAAAAAAAGTCTGTCCAGTTATAACCAATGCAAGCATCAGGATGATAATATGAACGGAATTCTTTCCAAGGATCCTGTTCAAAATGAAAAATATCATTTTGCAATTATGGCAGCCTTAGTTGCGCGTTTTTGTATGGAAGCAGGTTTGAATCGTGATTTAGCATACTGCATATCGGATATCTATATTCAAAAGGTTGATGAATTAAGAACAATTGAAGCTATAGAAGAGTTAAAGATGGATATGGTTTATGATTTTACATATGTCGTTCATGACAATGCCATGTCCGATATATACTCTATCCATATAATAAAATGTATAGATTATATATTTGCAAATCTGACATCTAAGCTGACTGTGAATTCAATAGCTAAGTATTTGGAGATGAACCCGACATATTTGTCAAAACTGTTCACTAAAGAGACGGGAATAAATCTTTCCACCTATATCAAACAGCAAAAATTAAAGGCTTCAACAGAAGCCCTTATATA
>CALZHV010000245.1 GCA_945787485.1 uncultured Lachnospiraceae bacterium | reverse complement strand
AGTATATGGAAGAGGATAATCGTCCACAGGTTACTTTGGATGTAGACTTTGAAAATGGAATGGGTATAAGTGTAGGACGTATTCGTGAAGATTCAGTTTATGACTGGAAGTTTGTAGGACTTTCACATAATACTGTAAGAGGTGCAGCCGGTGGTGCTGTATTATGTGCAGAATTATTAAAGGCACAGGGATATATAACAAAAAAATAGAATTTTGTTAAAAAAAATAAACAAAATACAGTTCTAAATATTGTTATTCTATGGCTTATAATACTTGTTTAAAAAAATTATTTATGGTATTATAAAGTGGACATTTTACTAGGAGGTTTTATAGTAATGAAGAAGTTGATATTAGTTACTTCACCTCCAGCTTGTGGTAAGACTTTTATATCCAAGAAGCTGGCAAAGGCACTTAATAATTGTGTATATTTAGATAAGGATACACTTATCGTGTTATCAAAGCAGATTTTCAAAGTTGCTGGAGAAGAGTACAACAGATCATCAGATTTCTTCCAGAGAGAAATTAGAGATTATGAGTATTATGCAATTCTTGATCTTGCATTTGAGGCACTTGAGTATAATGATGCTGTTCTTGTCAATGCACCATTTACAGAGGAGATCAGAGATGATGAATATCTTGATAACCTTAGAGCAAAGCTCGCTGATAAAGGAGCATCTCTCTTTGTTGTCTGGGTACACACAGACATAGAGGTTTGTCATCAGAGAATGATAAAGAGAGCATCAGACAGAGATGCATGGAAGCTCGCAAATTGGGATGAGTATGTAGCTACTCAGAATTTTGAAAAGCCAAGTAACATTCCGGAGCTTTTTGTATTTAACAATTCTTCAGAAGAAGATTACAAGAAATCTTTGGATGAAGCTGTTAAGGCAATAAGATCATAATATAATAGACAACAATAAGGATTAGGAGAGCATAGATGGCAGTCATTAAAGCATTTCATGCATACAGACCAACAAAAGATATAGCACATGAGGTTGCAGCTCTTCCTTATGATGTGTATAACACAGCTGAGGCAAGAGTTGAGGTGGCAAAAAATCCAATGTCGTTTTTAAAGATAGACAGAGCGGAAACGTCGTTTGACGACAGCGTGGATGTATATGCACCTTGCGTTTATGAAAAAGCAAGAGAACTGTTAGATGGAATGATTGATAGAGGCGAGTATGTACAGGATGAAAAAGCTCTATACTATATATATGAGCTTATCATGGATGGCAGAAGCCAGACAGGTATAGTAGCCTGCGCTTCTATAGATGATTATGCCAACGGTATCATAAAAAAACATGAGAATACAAGAGCGGATAAAGAGCTTGACCGTATTACACATGTCGATACCTGCAATGCTCAGACCGGTCCTATTTTTTTGGCATATAGAGCCGATGAAGTAATCGATAGCCTTGTTAACAGAGTTAAGGAAAAGGAAGCTGAATATGCATTTACTTCTGATGACGGAATAACTCATAATGTATGGCTGATTGCAGATGATAATGATATAGAAACTATTAGAAGTAGGTTTGAGGCAATGAACGAGATTTATATTGCTGATGGCCACCATAGGGCAGCTTCTGCCGTTAAGGTTGGTATAAAGAGACGTAATGAAAATCCGGGCTATGACAATACTGAAGAATTTAATTATTTTTTGTCTGTTTTATTCCCTGATAATCAGCTTAAGATATTGCCTTATAACAGAGTGGTAAGTGATTTAAACGGACTTTCTGTTGACGAGTTTATAGCTAAAGTATCTGAGAAGTTTTATGTTGAAAAGTCGTCAAAGGCTTATATGCCAACTGAAAAGTCAACATTTGGAATGTATTTGGACGGTTGTTGGTATAAGCTTACTGCTAAGGCCGAAATCAAGAGTGAGGATTGCGTTGCAGGGTTGGATGTTTCTATATTGCAGGATAATTTGCTTCGACCTGTTTTAGGAATAGAAAATCCAAGAACGGATAAAAGAATTGATTTCGTTGGTGGAATAAGAGGGCTGGAGGAATTGGAAAAACGGGCAAATTCAGACATGAAGCTTGCTTTTTCGATGTATCCTACATCAATAGATGAATTATTTGATGTTGCTGATGCAAATTTGTTGATGCCACCAAAATCAACTTGGTTTGAACCCAAATTAAGAAGTGGTATTTTCATTCACAAGTTATAATTAGTTTTTTTGTCAAAAATATATTTATGTATGTTGCATAAATAAAATGAAAGCAAGGGGATAATGTAGATGTCCAAAAGAAAAGAAGTGTTTGCAATCAATTGGATGGAAGTTGATGCATTAGTACAGGGAAAACATAATAATCCACATCATATTCTTGGAATACATGAGTGTATTGATGATGTGTATATTAATGCATACTTACCTACTGCAAAAGTAGTAACTGCAGTTGATGTGTCAACAAATAAAGAATATACACTGGTATCTGAGAGAGTGCCGGGTTTCTATTCAGTTAAAATAAAAAACAAAAAGAAATTTGATTATAAGCTTAATGTAAAATTTGAATCAGGTGAAGAAATATCGTATATAGATCCTTATATTTTTGAACCGGTTATTGATTCGATAGATGTTTGTGAATTTAATGAAGGACAGCATTATAGCATCTACGAAAAACTGGGTGCTCACATTATGACTGTTGAAGGTGTTGAAGGTGTTTTGTTTGCCGTATGGGCACCAAATGCAGACAGAGTATCAGTTGTAGGTGATTTTAATAATTGGGATGGCATGAGACATCCTATGAGAAAGCTTGATTATTCGGGTATATTTGAGTTGTTTATTCCGGGAAAGTTCGAAGGACAGCTTTACAAATATGAGATTTGTGCAAAATCAGGCAATGTATTTATGAAAAGTGATCCATATGCATTCAGCAGTGAAGTAAGACCTGCTAATGCTTCCAAAATTGTAGATATTTCATACAAATGGAAGGATGCAAAGTGGATTTTGGATAGAGAAAAGTCAGATTCCGTAAGCAAACCTATGAATATATATGAAATTCATTTGGGAGCGTGGAAGAGACCGGATGATGGTAGAGAATTTTATAATTACAGAGATATAGCTGTTAAGCTTGCGGATT
>CALZHV010000244.1 GCA_945787485.1 uncultured Lachnospiraceae bacterium | reverse complement strand
AAAAAAAAAAAAAATAATGATTAAATAAAAACAAGAAAAATATAGGCAAGCCGAAACCTGCCTATATTTTTTGTATTAAAGTGATTTTTCTTTCACCACAGTCCTATCCAGTTGATCAGCAATACTTGATTCCAACACTTCTGATTCCGTATCGATGTCAGCTATATTTTCTCCTCTCTCATCAATGGACAATAACGAGTTGAGTGTATTAAGTCTGTCGGATTTTTCTCGAAGCTCCTGTTCCTTTGGAAATGGCTTTGTTACTTCTTCCTTTGCTATCTCAAGCTGTTTTTTAACATTATCTAATTTCTGCTTCTTGCGGTCTAATTCATCCGGCATTGCATCTACCTTATTAGACAACCTGGTTATATTACCTAACGGGTCAAAGCCAAGCTCTAGCTTATGACTAGTTGAACCCTTATATGATAAAAGAAAAGTACCCACTCCAACAAGATATTCAAGTCGGAGCTTAAAATCTCCCATTGTACCAATGTTGCATATTCCATTTGCAGATTGTTTGGCTATAGAGCACATATCTATTATGGCTGCACCTGCTTCTTTTTTGTCATAGTACGTTTTTCCGGCTATCTCAATCATAAAATCATCTGCGTTAAACGAAAGATTCTTTGCAAGTTCAATATCCTTTTTAAATGCTTCTATTTGCTCTGTAAGTATAGCTATCTTGTTTGGATATTCCTTTGCAATGCATGATTCGAGTCGATATATCTGACTTGTATGATTAGCCTTTGCAAGTTTCAGCTTAGCAACATCAACATCAAGCTCCATCTTCTCTTTAATGTAAGGATTACCACTGGCAAGAGCTTTAACCTCAGCATAAGATAGTGCAGCTTCATCAACATCATCACAGCTTCTAACAGCAGATTTACTAGTCATGATCTGACTAATAAATTTCTGTTTATTCTCAATCAACTGCCAAGAATAACTGTCAAATGTACCTTCTGTAACATACCTGAATATCTTAACCTTTTCGTTCATATTGCCTTGTCGGAGTATTCTACCCTCTTGCTGTTCTATATCCGACGGACGCCAAGGCACATCCAAATGATGTAATGCAATCAATCTATCCTGGACATTTGTACCAGCACCCATCTTGGCTGTTGAACCAAGCAAAAAACGGACTTGTCCGCTTCTTACTTTAGCAAACAATTCCGTCTTACGATTATCCGTATTTGCATCATGAATAAATGCTATCTCCTTTTCAGGAACACCCTTTTTAATTAGCTTATCTTTTATATCATTATATACATCAAACGTACCATCATTTTTAGGAGTTGAGCTATCGCAGAATATAAGCTGCGTTGATTTTTCTTTCTTTGTTTGTTCCCATATTTCATAGGCTTTTTCAACGCAAGTTGATGTTTTTGAAGTATCCGCATCTGGCAAATATGCATCTATGAGTCTTTGGTCAAGCGCAAGCTTACGTCCGTCATTTGTTATCTTAAGCATGTTATCCTCTGTTGCATCCACTTTTCTGTTACGAACAGCTTCTGCACGTTCTGCAAGTGAACCAACTATATCCTTTTGATATTCACTCGGTTTTAAAACAATATTTTCATATTCCGCTTCAGGAACCGGAAGATTTAACATGTCTGCAGTCTTTATGTCCGCACATTCTTTAAAGATGGAAATAAGCTCCGGCAGATTATAAAATCTTGAAAATCTTGTTTTGGCTCTGTACCCGGTACCTTCAGGAGCAAGCTCGATTGCCGTTATGGTTTCACCAAAGGTTGAAGCCCATGCATCAAATGTCTGAAGGCCAAGTTCCTGAAGCTTTGCACTCTGCAGATAACGCATATTTGTATAAAGTTCTGTCATCGAATTAGATATTGGAGTACCGGTTGCAAAGGTAATACCTTTTCCTCCGGTAAGTTCGTCGATATACTGGCATTTAGCGTACATATCAGATGACTTCTTAGCTTCTGTCTGTGATATACCTGCAACATTTCGCATTTTGGTATACAAAAAAAGATTTTTGTAGTTATGACTTTCATCTACAAAAATCCTGTCTATACCCAACTGCTCAAATGTAACAACATCGTCCCTTTTACTGTCCATGAGTTTACGAAGCCTTAAATCAAGCTGCTTTTTACTCCTTTCGAGCTGCTTAATTGTTAATCGTTCTCCTCTTGCTTCCTTAAGCTCGGAAATGGCAAGCTCTATCTCATCAATCTGCTTTTCTAGTATTGCTTCTTGTCTTTCTTTTGAAAGTGGTATCTTTTCGAATTGGCTGTGTCCTATTATAACCGCATCAAATTCACCGGTTGCAATTCTTGAACAAAACCTCTTTCTATTAGATGGTTCAAAATCTTTCTTTGTGGCTGCAAGAAGATTTGCGCCCGGATATAATCGCATAAATTCACTTGCCCACTGTTCTACAAGATGATTTGGGACAACAAATAATGATTTCTGGCATATTCCGAGTCTTTTTAATTCCATGGCTGCCGTTGCCATTTCAAAAGTCTTACCTGCGCCGACACAGTGTGCCAAAAGCACGTTATCTCCATATAGTATATGTGCAATCGCATTTTTCTGATGTTCTTTGAGTGTAATATCCGGAGCCATACCGGGGAAGAACAAATGTGAACCATCATATTCACGTGGTCTTGTGGAATTGAATAAAACATTGTATTTTTCAACGAGTGCATCCCTTCTTTCCATGTCCCGGTATACCCACTCTTTGAACATTTCTTTTATCTGTTCCTGCTTCTGACCGGCTAACATTGTTTCTTTTTTGTTTAATATTCTTTTTTCCTTGCCGTTTTCTATTACTGTATCATATACTTTGACATCTCTAAGATTAAGCGAATCCTCAAGTATCTTTAACGCATTTACCCGTGCTGTACCGTACGTGCTGTTTACAAGAACATTGCTATATGCATTGTTTTTCCCTTTGATGTTCCAGTCGCCGGTTATACTGCTGTATTTTACGTCAATTATCCCTTTATCAAGCTGATACTGTTGAATCTGGAAACAGTCACGTAAAAAATCCTTGATATACACATCATCAACCCAGGTAGCGCCAAGTCTTACATCAATCTCACTTGCTTCAAGTTTTTTTGGAATGACATTTTTCAACGCTTCAACATT
>CALZHV010000243.1 GCA_945787485.1 uncultured Lachnospiraceae bacterium | reverse complement strand
GCCATTTCCTTCATTACCTATTACAAGACCCATAGAACCGGTAAGATTTGTATTATACATCAACTCTCCGTCCATATCTGCACATGCAAACCACATTCCTCTGTCTTTAAGTTCTTCAATAGTCTTTGCTATATTTGTAACTTTAACTACTGGTGTATACATTATAGCTCCCGCTGAAGCTTTCACAACCGTGGAAGTAAGTCCTGCTGCCCTTCTCTTTGGAATAATAACTCCATGAGCACCACAAAGATTTGCAGTACGAATAATTGCACCAAGATTATGTGGATCTTCAATCTCATCAAGTATAAAAACAAAAGGCGGCTCATTCTTTGCTGCAGCAATTTCAAATATATCATCAAGCTCAGCATATTTATACGCAGCACATATAGCCATAACACCCTGATGTTTTTTGTCTCTTGACATAGCATCAAGCTTGTCCTTAGATACAAAATTTACAATTACATCATTCTTTTTTGCATCTCTTAATATAGAGCTTATCACTCCATCCTTTAAACCATCCTGAATATAGAGTTTATCCACTGTTTTCTTTGCGCGAAATGCTTCAAGCACAGCATTTCTGCCCTCTATAAGATGGTCATCATCTTTTATAAATTGTTCATCTTTGTTTGATTCGTAGTTCTTATTCATATTATCTCTTTGCCTCATAATCAGAAATCATTTTGCCAACAAAATATTCAAGACGTTCGATATCACCTGACAAATATAAATATCCAAATAATGCTTCAAGTCCGGTAGCTTTTTTGTACTCACTCTGAGTGGCATTTTTAGCCTTTGAATGAGTACTTGTATTTCTGCCTCTTTTGTATACATCCATTTCCCTGTCAGTTAATTCATCCATTACACTGTCTATAAATAAGGCCTGATTGACTGCTTTTACTATGTTAGTTACATCTTTATGATACTTGTAAGTCTGCTTGTTAATGTTTGTCACATAATAATTTTTAACAAGCAAATCAAGCACACTGTCACCTATATATGCAAGTGCTAAAGGCGAATATTGATATGGATTAAGTGCATCCTCTTTATCATGTAAAAAAGATACTTCTATGCTCTCTTCCATCTTACACCCTCTCTGGTATCTTCAAGAATAATTCCCTTTTCAGTCAAAAGATTTCTAATCTCATCAGCTCTTGCAAAATTCTTATTTTTTCTTGCATCCTGTCTTTCCTGAATAAGATTTTCTATTTCTTCATCAAGAAGAACTTCCTTTGTATCAACAGATACACCAAGAACATCACACAAAAGCTTAAGTGTGTCATATGCCTTTTGGGCATATGCCTTGGTTGATTCAGTATTGATATTTGTATTTACATTCTTTACCAATTCAAATATAACAGATATTGCATCTGCTGTATTTAAATCATCATCCATGGCAGCTTCAAATTTTTCAATATATGCATTTAAGCCTTCAGCTTCTTTTGCTTCAATCTCTGTCATATCACCGGAAGCACCGGCATCGATAATCTCTTTAAGCTTAGTAGCTGCTGTTTTAATTCTGTCAAGACCGTTCTTTGACGCTTCCACCAAATCAGCAGAGAAATTAAGCGGACTTCTGTAATGTGCACTAAGCATGAAAAATCTGATTACTTCAAGATCATATTTTTCTCCGATTTCTCTTACCGTAAAGAAATTGCCAAGTGATTTTGACATTTTTTCATTATTTATCTTTAAGAATCCGTTGTGCATCCAGTAACTTGCAAATTCCTTATCATTTGCAGCTTCACTTTGTGCAATTTCATTTTCATGATGTGGAAATATCAAATCTTCTCCACCTGCATGAATGTCAATTACATCTCCAATGTATTTCTTTGACATTACCGAACACTCAAGATGCCAACCGGGACGGCCTTCGCACCATGGGGATTCCCATGATGGCTCGCCCTCCTTCTTTGGCTTCCAGAGAACAAAATCAAGTGGATCTTCCTTCTCATCTTCACCCGAAACAAGGAGTTCTCTGTTTCCGCCTCTTAAATCATCTATATTTTTCTTAGAAAGCTTTCCGTAATCAGCAAATTTTCTTGTTCTGAAATAAACTGTTCCATTCTTCTCATAAGCATATCCCTTATCAATAAGAGTATTTACCATCTCTATCATATCAGGGATTTCCTCTGTAGCCTTTGGATGTGTTGTAGCTTCTTTTACATTTAATGATTTCATATCCTTCTTACATTCTTCGATAAATCTCTCAGAAATAACGGAAGCATCAACACCTTCATCATTTGCTTTTTTAATAATTTTGTCATCTACATCAGTAAAGTTTGATACATAGTTTACATCATAGCCTTTATACTCAAAATATCTTCTAAGAGTATCAAATACTATCATCGGTCGTGCATTACCTATATGAATGTAATCATATACTGTAGGACCACATACATATATTCCAACCTTTCCTTCATTTATTGGAACAAATTCATCTTTTTTTCTGGTTAATGTGTTATAAATCTTCATACGGAAATCTCTCCTGTTTTACTTCTTATTTCCCGGTCATTATAACATACTAAGCTTTTAATTTTAATACTAAAAAATTAATTTATAACAACAGGGTATTAAATTATAATAACATACCAAGAATCTCATTGCTTCTTGCAACAAATTTTGTCATTGCTTCCGCATCAAGCGGTTTGTTCGCAAGCACTGCAAGGTCGTAAAGCTGGCAGCAAATAATATCAGTATTCTTTCCTTCCGGATTGTCAAGAACATATTTAACATTTAATACCAATGTTTCCCCTTCACCGCCAAACATAGCCGGATTAAAGTCTCCACCCATGCTGTATGCTTTCATCATCTCCTGCATTCTTCTTGAATCCTCAGATAATGTTAACATAGAAGAAACAGATTCATTCTTTAAGTTCTCTATCTTGATATTAATGTTTTCCTTGCCGCAAGCCTTCTTAAACAGCTCAGTAAGCTTTTCGGTATATTCCTTTTTAACAGCCTCGGCTTCAGCTTGTGCCTCCTCCGCCGCCTTTAATTCGGCGCAGGTCTTTTCATTTCTCTTATCGAGAATTGCCATAACCTTATTATGGAGCAAAAACCTATAGAGAAGGAAGATTATAAGCGTATTTATAAGAGTGAAAACTATGGTATCAGGAGTTATGT
>CALZHV010000242.1 GCA_945787485.1 uncultured Lachnospiraceae bacterium | reverse complement strand
AAAAAAAGGCATTATTAACAGACCTATACGTGCAATGATTGCCGGTATACCTAACGTAGGTAAATCAACATTCATTAACTCTTACGTGAAAAAAGCCTGTACAAAGGTTGGAAATAAACCGGGTGTTACAAAAGGTAAACAATGGATTAGAACAGGAAAAAATGTTGAATTGTTAGATACTCCCGGAATTTTGTGGCCGAAATTTGAGGACCAGGATGTAGGATTAAGACTTGCATATATCGGCTCCATAAATGATAATATTATAGAAAAAGAAGAATTGGCTTTATTATTCATTGAATTTTTGCAAAAAAATTATTGTAATGCCATATCTAACAGGTATAATATAGAAGAAGATGGAAAACCATATGAGATTCTGTGCAATATAGCAATATCGAGACAATGTATCATGAAAGGCATGGAGCCTGATACATATAAAGCAGCCGGTATGTTATTTGATGATTTTAGAAGTGGAAGACTCGGACATATAACGTTAGAGGAACCACCACAATAAAATTTAGGAGCTTGTTTTATGAGTGATTTATATGAAAATGATGAATTAATGACTGATAAGGATAAGAAAAAAGCTTTAAAAAAAGCTGAAAAAGAAAAGAAAAAACTACAAAAAGCTGAAAAAAAAGATAAAAAAAATGAAAATTCCGAGGTTAATAAAACAGATAATTCAATTGGTGATTCTGATGCAAAAAAAGCAGAAAAATCTACTGTAGATGCTGAAGATGAAAATAAGAAAAATTTAGATAACAACGTTGAAAATGATAATCCAGACAAAAAGTTTGATTCTGAGGATAATAAGAAAAAAAGAAAAAAAAGAAAAAAAGAAAAAAGAAATGCTAATGAAGTAAACGTTGTTAAAGATTTATTAAGCCTTATTTTATACATAGGTGCAGTTGTTTTGTTGTGCTATTTTATTCTTACATATGTTGGATGCCGTTCAAGAGTTGATGGCGATTCTATGAATGACACTTTACAAAATAATGATAATTTATGGGTTGATAAATTATCATATACATTTGGTGATCCGAAACGTTTTGATGTAATAATATTTAATTATGATGAAGATACAACTTATGTTAAAAGAATAATTGGATTACCTGGTGAGACCGTTAGAATTGATCAGGATGGAAATATATTTATCAATGAAAAATTATTGAAGGAAGATTACGGCAGGGAAGTTATTCTTTCCAACAAATTAGGACGGGCAAACCAACCTGTTCTTTTAGGTGAAGATGAATATTTTGTTCTCGGAGATAACAGAAATAATAGTTCTGATAGTCGATGGCCTGATGTTGGTAATGTTAACAGAGAAGATATTGTTGGAAAAGTTGTTCTTAGAATAACACCTATATCTAAAATAGGTACAATAGAATAAAAAAGGAGCTGTTGTTAAAATTCATAGAACTTTAACAACAGCTTTTTATGATTAAAAAATTTACAAAAATGAGAGGATAAACATGTCAGATAAGCTTAGTATAAATGATATTAAAAATGAGTACAAGACAATACATGACTATGATATTGTTTTGTTTGAAAATTTTATAAACAAATATAAGTTAGACGAAAGAGCAGGAGTAATCTCACTTGTAAAAAAAGCAAAAATAAAAATTCATGATTATGAGCTTGAAGTAGAACGCTCAAAAAATATGTTAAAGTTTGAAAAAAAATATAAAGAAATGGGTTATAAACATATTTGCGGTATCGATGAAGTAGGAAGAGGCCCTTTAGCCGGTCCTGTTGTAACATGCGCAGTAATTTTACCAAGCGATGAAATAATTCTTGGTTTGAATGATTCCAAACAATTATCCAAGAAGAAAAGAGAAGAATTATATGATATTATTGTAAATAAAGCAGTATGCTACAGTATCGGAATTAATTCACATGAAAGAATTGATGAAATTAATATTTTACAGGCTACATATGAAGCTATGCGTATGTCGATATATAATATGGATGTAAAACCTGATTTGCTTTTAAATGATGCTGTTAAGATACCGGATGTCGATATTACTCAGGTACCAATAATTAAAGGTGATACATTATCTGCTTCCATTGCTGCTGCAAGTATTGTAGCAAAAGTAACAAGAGACAGGATTATGGACGATTATGATAAAAAATATCCGGGTTATGATTTTAAAAATAATGTTGGATATGGTTCCGGTAAGCATATTGAAGCAATAAAAAATTTAGGTCCTTGTGAGATACACAGAAGAACATTTATAAAAAATTTTATTTAAAGGAAAGATTATATGAATATAAATGACAGAGCTTTGTTATATAATGATGCTAATCAGTCTATATCAAATATTAATAAAAATATATCGAAGGATACAACAGCTTCAAGTGCCAATTCCAAAATAGCAGGTTTAACCGAAGGCCAGATGTTTCAAGGAGAAATTTTAGATATTAATAATAACAATATCAGTATTTCTCTTAACGGTAAGGATGTATTGATGGCTAAGCTTGCTGATTCTATTAATATAAATATTGGTGATAGCGTAAATTTTATTGTCAAAGAAAACAATGGTCATAGTGTATTCATAAAACCGGTTTCTGAAAGCATTAATGAAATGAAAAATAATGCAATTTTAAATGTTTTAGAGACAAATAACTTTAGTCCGTCTGAAAAAAATTATCAGATTGCGGAACAATTAATGAATAATAATATGCCTGTAGATAAAGCAAGTATGCAAAGGATAATGCAGCAATCATACAAATATCCGGATACTTCTATAAATACGATTATAGATATGAATAAAATGGGTATTGAAGTTAATGAATCTAATATTAAACAATTTGAAGATTATCAAAATAACCAACATCAGTTGACTACTGATATAGCAAAGCTTTCTAATGATATAATGGATTTGATGGAGCATACCTGCCAATCTGCAGATTCGGTTGAAGAAATATTAAAATTTAATGATAAGCTTTTTAATATAATATCAGACGAAGCAGACATGTCTAATATATTAGAAAATAATAATGCTTATACTGAATTAATCAATGGAAATGTTGATAATATTTCAGATATTGAATTGTTTGAAGAATCTGCTGAGCAAAAAGTATTGAACGATATAAAAAACGATATTAATACTGAAAATATAATTTCGACAGATGATGAGGGCGGTGAAGGAAATAACTGTCGTATTGATTATTGTGCTTCTGAG
>CALZHV010000241.1 GCA_945787485.1 uncultured Lachnospiraceae bacterium | reverse complement strand
TCTTTTTATTTCTGCAAAAAATGGTGAAGCTGATGATGACGAGACCGTAGTCGGAGAAAAAGATACGATGTTTAAGCTTATAGTCTTTGTCGTATTAGGTGGTGTATGCATCGTACTTGGAAGTAATGCTACAGTTGATGCTGCTTCGTATATAGCAGGAAAGTGTGGTATGGATGACAGACTTATAGGACTTACGGTAGTAGCGTTTGGTACATCACTTCCTGAGCTTATGACATCAGCAACAGCAGCTAAAAAAGGCAAAGTTGATATTGCAATAGGAAATATTGTAGGAAGCAATATTTTCAATATAATCTTTGTTATAGGATTATGTGCATGCATTACAAATATTCCGTTTGTTACAGCATTTATTAAAGATACGGCAGTTGCGATATTTGCAGCAGTATTGCTTTTATTATGTGTAATAAAGAATAAAAAGCTTACAAGGACAGGCGGTATTATAATGCTTGTATCATATGCAATTTATTTCTGTTATATAATATACATGAACTATTTCGCTTAAATATAAATTAAAAAACAGCCATACATTATTATTTGCATCATGCATTTTAATAAAATATGGCTGTTTTTTTTATTACTATTTTGATTTTTGGTTTTCCTTAAGCAGTTCAATAAAATCAAGTGCACTGAGAGGCTTGGAGAAGAGATATCCCTGCAAAGTATCACAGAACTGATTTTGTAATATCTTTAACTGTTCTATGTCTTCAACACCTTCAGCTACAACAGAAATATGCATTTTGTGTGCTAATGAGATGATTGAATCAGCTATATATCTGTCTTTTTCACTGTTGCAAATACCCTGTATAAATGATTTGTCAATCTTTAATGTGTCGATAGGTATTTTTGTCAGATAGTTAAATGATGAATAACCGGTTCCAAAATCATCGAGAGCAATAGTAGCACCCAAAGCTTTTATCTGGTTAATCAAATCAAGGTTGTGCTCAAATGAATCCATAAGAACACTTTCTGTTATTTCAATCTCAAGATATTTTAAATCCATACCTGTTTTTTCCGGAATAGATTTGATAATACTTATGAGCTTGTTATCTTTAAGCTGTGCAGTTGAAATATTAACTGAAACTCTGATTGGCTCGTAACCGCCTTTAATTAAATTCTGGTTGAATTCACAGGCATGGTACAGTGCCCACTCACCTAATTGGTTGATTGTGCCGTTGTCTTCGGAAATCGGGATGAATTCTGAAGGAGGTACAAAACCGATAACATCAGATTCGATTCGCATGAGAGCTTCATATCCTGTAATCTTTCCTGATGCAACGTTAACCTGTGGCTGATATTCAAGATAAATTTCATTGTTTTCAATAACAGAGCCAAGCACATCAGATAATTCATTTCTCTTGTTGAAATCATCCTCCATGTAGCTGTTAAAGAATTTATAGCCGTTTTTGCCCGAGGTTTTTGCATCGTACATTGCAATGTCGGCATTTTTAATAAGCTCGCTTATCGAAAGACCGTCATTAGGAAATCTTGCAATACCGACACTCATTGAAACATGGGCTGTTTCTCCGTCAAGATCAAATGGATGATGAACGATACCGATAAGTGCTTCGGCATATGCCTCTAATTCTTCATTGGTTGAATAATTTGCCTTGAAAATGAGGAATTCATCTCCGCCTGTTCTTGCCAAAATATCATTTTCCTCTGTAAAAGACGATAGCTTGGCTGATACCTGCTTGAGAAGCATATCTCCGTAATCGTGGCCTAATGTGTCATTTACGTTTTTGAAATTATCGAGATCTATGAAGAATATTGCGTGTTTTGTAAACTGAGCGCCATCTTCATGGAATATTTCACGTGAATATTTCATAAAAGCAATTCTGTTGTAAAGACCTGTAAGACCATCATGGTATGCAAGCTGCTCGATATGTCTGTAATTGGTTTTTAATTCTTCTTCATTGGCTTCAAGAACTTTTTTGGAACGGTCTAATTCTTCGTAGTTTGTTGCAATAATTTCCATCATTGTATTAAAGCTATTTGATAAATCCTCAAATTCATCTTTGGATGTAATGTTACATGCAACATTGAAATTTCCGTCCGCCGCCTCTTTCATGTTTTCCTTAAGCGCATAAATAGGAGATGTGTATTTTTGTGTAAGAAGGTTGCTTATTCTGATTGAAATTACAACAATTATTACTAATGTAATCAATACTATATAAGGGAACGGAGATAAAACTTCTTTGTATTGGTCTCCGGATTGTTGTATAACATAAATCCAATTGTAATCAGGAAGCTTTGCATATCCGTATATTTTTTCAACGGAATGACAACTGTTTTTTAGGAATCCGTTTTCATTTTCAGAATCAAACAACGATATTAATTCTTCTTCCAAAGCAGGATTATTTGAAAAGCCTTCTGCGCTGAAAAGATAATCCCCATTTGATGTAAGGATAAAAGAGTTGTTTTTATCCGTCATAAATGAGCCAAAGTAATCCGAATTGATTTCTGAACGTATAAGTCCTACAATTGTCTTTTTTACAATGATAGGAGTGATAATATCAATGCTCTTTCCTTCAAGGTTAAGGTTTGATGATCTTAATATGGAAGTGTCTTTTATTTCGGTAATCGGAATGTCCATATATTCAGACCAGTCACCCGTATTTTCGTTGTTAGAGCCTGCTATGTAATAGCCGTTTATGTCATAAATATAAAATTGTATATTATTATCCATATGGGATGATGTTGTAGCTAACAGCGTTGTGACCGGCTCATAATATATAGAATCAGAGCCTAAGGCAACACCGTTATAGCTTTCTAACGTGAGATTAGCTATACTGCTTACACTTGCAAGTACTTCAAGCTCTGCCATCTGTCCTTCAAGCTGCGACTGGAAACCTTCTGCATAGGTTTGCGCAAGAGATGAAGCTGAGCTTTGAGATAACTCTATATATTTGTTGTAAGAAAGCACGTATGTTAATATTGTCATAAGTACAAGAGGTGTACACGTGACAAGTATCAATGATAGACGTAACGATTTTTTTATGGACATATAAGCCTCCGATTTATGTTAATTAATTTTTGCACATATGTAATATCTATTATATAAAAAAAACGATATTTTGACAAATGATTTTTACATATAAAATAAGAAGAAATAAAAAATAATTTTCTTTTTTTATTGATATTTTCAAAGAAGAAACGCTATGTAA
>CALZHV010000240.1 GCA_945787485.1 uncultured Lachnospiraceae bacterium | reverse complement strand
CTGTTGCAACATCATCCCTACTGCTTGAATAGCTTCTGACAACTGTTGCCATATCCATTTCATCACAAATTTCAACAGGTGAAATCTTTAATGACTCTCCTACTAAAAGTTCTCCACTAGAAGGAGTAACATTTAATGTACCCGCAGGCTTCTTAACAGTTACTGCAACACTCTGAGTTCCATTCAAAGTAGTAACACTACCTGGACTTCCGCCTGCCACCTCATATTCTGCAGCAACCTTTACAACAGCTGTTCCTTCCTTCTTTAATATGTACGCGCCATCACTATCCACACTTATAATATCACTATCCGTAGATGTGTATGATACACTTACAGTATGTGTTATTACTGTGGTTCCATATTTCACTACAGGCTTAATTGTTCCCTGCTCACCCGAGATTCCATTAATCTGGTAGCTGTTTAATTCGATATCAATACCCAACTCATCTGCAGCTACGCTAAATGAACCTGTAGGAAGCATTGTCACAACCATGGCAACTGCCAAAACCATTGAAATAATGCCTGACACAATTTTCTTTGTTACTTTTTTCATATTATAACTCCTTTCATCTTTTTCAGCATTCCGGTGCTTTTAACGCTCCACGTTATTTATATGCACAGTCAGCTAACGTTACTAACGATTATTGTTTATTTCAATAAAAAAATCAATGAATCTGACTCAAGTGGTTAATTTCTTACTTAAGTGGTTTATTATGTTTTTTACCTTTTATGATTTATGTGTTATAATAATCCACGGTTTTCAACCTATTTCATACAAAAAAGGAGAAAAATATGAGAGCGGCATTTGTAGATAATAACAAACAGGATATGGATACATTAATTTCAATGATTACAAAGTATTCCAATAACTCTTTTAATATTACTTCCTATGATATATACTTAAATGGTGAAAGCTTTTTATCGGAATTTTCCACTAACAAATATGATATTGTTTTTCTTGATATATTTATGGACAAGCTTACCGGTGTGGATGTGGCTTTCGAGCTTAGAAAAACAGACAAAAATGTTCAAATTGTATTTTGTACCACCAGTAATGAATTTGCCACTGAAAGTTATCAGGTTGATGCTTTTTATTATCTTGTTAAACCCTTCAGTGACATTAACATACAAAACCTCATACATAAATTAAGCTCCTTTGATTTTGAATTGTCACAGTTTATAACTCTTCCCATAGGCATTAAAATATATCCAAGAAATATTATATATACTGAATACGAAAACCATAAAATAATTATCTATCAAAAGGATGGTAATAACCCGTGCTTTCGCATGTCACAGCATCAATGGGAAGAAATGATATGTAACTACCCTTATTTAGTTAATTGTTTCAAGGGTGTTATTGTAAATCTTTATGAAGTTGAATCTAAAACCAACAATTCCTTTTCTATGTCAAATGGTGAGACTCTTCCCATAAGCCGTAGAAATATTAAGGATATGAACACCATATACTCTGATTTTCTATTTCAAAAATTAAGAAAGGATATGTTAAAATAATGTCACAGGGCTTTTCTACTGAAGAATTAATAGTTTACTCATTATTAGATTTTTTACCCTATGTTACCGTAGCGTTGTATCCCTTTAGGGATTCTTTTAGATTTTCCAAAAAGAATACAGCCCTGCTTATTGTTTTAGCGTCATTTATTCAGATAATTTTAGGACTATGTGCAGGATATGGCTCAGATAATGCCACTTCTTTGATTTCTTTAGTGAGTACCTTTCTTTACATATTTTTCTATTTTCTTTGTGTAAAGGTAAAATTTGGCAAGTCCTTATTTGTTCTTTTAATGCTTTCAAATATTTCAAATTTCATAATTTGCCTTTCAAAATGTATAGAGGGACTACTATTTCCTGATATGGCTTCTGACGTTTACAGGTGGACTTTCTGTGTAACCACATTATTTACCCAGTTAGTGGTTTTATCGGCAGTATCCCTTTTTATAAACAGGATTTTAAGACCGGTACTTTTACTTAAACATCAGGATTATATATGGCATTATTTATGGCTTGTTCCATCCACCTTTTATTTAATCTGGTATTACAATATATACTTTAATTCTACTTTATCAAGTTTACAGTTGGCTCTTAACCCTAAAAATAATATAATTTCTTTTTTTATTAATTTAGGTGCCTTTTTAATTTATTACATAATTGCCCTTATGCTATATGAAAATAACAAAAATGTGCAGCTTCAAAACGCTAATCACAGTTTAAAAATGGAACAGCTTCAATTTGTTTATCTTCAAAATAAAATCAGTGAAACCAGAAGAGCAAGACACGATTTAAGACATTACTCAACGGTTATAAGAAGTTATATAGAGCAGGATGATTACCCTCATTTAAAGGAATATCTTGAATCTTTCTTAAATGTTTTGCCTGATGATACTCCTATGAGCTTCTGTGAAAATACAGTAATTAATGTTTTAATATCTCATTTTTGTGGTATTGCCAAGGACAATAACATTGATTTTAAAGCAGATGTAAGCATTCCCGCATCCATACCTGTACAGGATGTTGACCTTACTGTTGTTGTGGGAAATCTCATAGAAAACGCAGTGTATGCGTGCATTTCCAAACCTGACATGCCTAAAAATATAATAATAAAGGGAAAAGTTCAAAATAATATTCTTCTATTTACAATAGATAATACATATAGTAATGCAATTAGAAAAGATAAAAGTGGCTCCTACTACTCCACTAAACATGAAGGGGTTGGTATCGGTCTTGAATCAGTTGCCGGAATTATCGAGAGATATAACGGAGTATTAAAAATAGAGCAGCACAACAACGTATTCTACGTTTCTGTCATGCTGCAACTTTCATAGTCCTTTTTAAACATATGTAACCTAAATTCATTTATCTTAAAGCAAACGTTTTTTCTGTTCATAAACCCTTTGCAGTTCCATCTCAAAATCCTGCCTGTTTTTCTGCATCATTGTTTGTAGCATAAGACCTGCAAAAAATGAATGAACAGCTGTCACTACCATAAAACCACAAACAATTAATGTTGGAAACTTAGGAACCAGTCCTGTTTCTAAATATATTTTCATAACAGGTACAAAATTAATTAATGCAATGATACCTAATAATATTGCAATTGCACCAAAAAATCCCATGGGTTTGTACGTTCTATATAATTTTACAATTATTTTCAACATACATATTTTTTTCAACGGCATGTATACTCA
>CALZHV010000239.1 GCA_945787485.1 uncultured Lachnospiraceae bacterium | reverse complement strand
CAGTTTGCACATTAATAATTATTAAAAGGGCTGTGATTTTGCTCAGCCCTTTAATATATGTAAATGATTTATAATATACAATTGTTTGTAGTTTAGTAAACATATTATTGTTCAACAAATGTATGGTTCGTTTTTATAATACCGCGTGGAAGAGCATCTTTTGAGTTTTTCCATGGTTCTTCTTTGAAACGATAATCAAATTTATCAATAAACCATGAAATATCACCGTTAACACGTTCCATATTATCAAAGTAAACCTTATTTAGTATGTCAAGGAAGTTGCTATATGCTTCTTTGTTAAGCTTTGTCTGTCCATAATCATACAATACACCGTAATGATATGTACAAAATCCCTTTGAATTCTTAAACTTTTCTATAAAAGCAGGATCCTTTTTCCAAAGGTGGAATATTGTATCAATATATCTGTCAAAAGTATTATCAATTCGTTGACAGATAAAGCATGTACTTTCAAGCTTTTTAATATATTCTCCGACAGAAGAAACAGTAGATTTCTTGAAAAGACCTGTAGAAGCAGAAGGTTTGTTTTCACTTAGTGCCTTCAAATCCTTAATCGTTTTGTCTGTGTGTGTTTTCATCATAAGAGCAAGACCTAAACGGTTTTTCTCTCCATATAAAATACGCATATGATTTCCGCAGAAACCGAGTTTATCTGTCATGGCACGATTATCATCCTCCATGTAGCTTGGTCCCATAGTGTATTCAATAGCATTTCTCTCAAGCTGAGCGTGCATTGCACATATCGGACATTCACAATCTGACTCAAAAGCGTCATTTACAGGTATTGTATATAATTGTTCTGCCATTTTTTATCCTCTTTTCATATTAATAAATGTAACATAATAAATTAAACGTTTATTTCATGCATATGGAAATATATTACTATGCAAGAAAACTATAAATAGTATATAATATCTTTCGGTGTATTACAATATCATAGTAATACAGACGTTTGGTAGCGGAGAATTCAGGATGAAATTTTAAGAAAATACAAGAGGAGAAAAATGTATCAGATTGATAATAATAATATTGTTATAAGTGAACAGGCGGATTTTGATATTGAAGATGTTTTGGAATGTGGGCAATGCTTTCATTTTACCAAATTGCAAGATAAGGATTATGAGCTGATTGCATTTGGTAAATATCTTCACGTAAAACAGGATTTATCAGAAAATAAAATCTATCTGTATGACACAACAGAGGATGATTTTCTTAATATATGGATTAAGTATTTTGATTTGGAAAAGGACTATGCCCAAATAAAAGAGCATATAATAAATTGTGATGACAGGCTTAGAAATGCTATAGAAGAAAAAAAGGGAATACGTATACTTAAGCAGGATTTTTTTGAAACATTAATTTCATTTATAATATCTCAAAACAAGCAGATTCCTCATATAAAAGCAATCGTACATAATTTGTCAATGAAATATGGTGATGAAATAAAGCTTAGTGATGGGACAATCAGATATAGCTTTCCTACACTCGAACAGTTAAATAATGTTACGGTAGATGAATTAAGAGAGTGTAAATGCGGATTTAGGGCACCTTACATCCGTGATGCAGTAGACAAAGTCTATGCAGGAGAAATAACGGAAAGTATTTTGAAAACAATGTCTGTTGATGAAGCAAGAAATAAACTTATGGAAATAAAAGGAGTAGGTGAGAAGGTAGCTAACTGTACGTTGCTATTTGGTCTGGGGTTTAATAATGTTTTTCCGGTAGATGTTTGGATGAAAAGAATAATGGAAAATATGTATTTTGGAGAAGATACAAAAAAAGAAATCATTGAAAAGTTTGCACTAAAAAAGTATGGAGAATATGCAGGATATGCACAACAATACTTGTTTTTCTATGGACGTGAAAAAGGGATAGGAAAATAAATTGTGATTAAAATGTTAAAAGTGAAAAAAAGGGTTGATTTTTTACAAATTATTGGTAAAATAATAATTGTGTTAGCACTCGACCGAAGTGAGTGCTAGAAAAGAAGAAAAAGAAATCGAATGAAACAAAGTAATAATAAAAATCGGTTTCAACAATTTGCCACCTATGAAAGCAGGGTGGAACAACATTAGTTAGGAGGAATAAAAAATGAAATTATTACCACTTGGAGACAGAGTTGTATTAAAGATGTCAGAGGCAGAAGAGACTACAAAGTCAGGAATAATACTTACGGCTCAGGCAAAAGAGAAGCCTCAGTATGCAGAGGTTATAGAGGTAGGTCCGGGAGCAGTTGTAGACGGAGAAAAGGTTCCTATGGAAGTTAAACCGGGAGATAAGGTTATATATGCAAGATATGCAGGTACAGAAGTTAAGCTTGGCGAAGAAGAATATATTATTGTTAAGCAGTCAGATATTCTTGCAGTAGTAGAGTAATAAATACTCATTTATCAAAGTTATTACAGATTATAATATTTAGGAGGCATTTAAAATGGCAAAGGAAATTAAATATGGCGCAGAAGCCAGAAAAGCTTTAGAGGCTGGAGTTAATAAATTAGCAGATACAGTAAGAGTAACAATAGGACCAAAGGGAAGAAATGTTGTTTTAGCAAAGTCATATGGTTCACCGCTTATTACAAATGATGGTGTTACAATAGCAAAAGAAATTGTACTTGAAGATGCATTCGAAGATATGGGCGCACAGCTTGTAAAGGAAGTTGCTACTAAGACAAATGATGTTGCCGGTGATGGTACAACAACAGCTACAGTTCTTGCACAGGCAATGATTAATGAAGGAATGAAGAATCTTGCAGCAGGTGCTAACCCAATCGTATTAAGAAAAGGTATGAAGAAAGCTACAGACGTTGCTGTAGAAGCAATTCAGGCAATGAGCTCAAAGGTTAATGGTAAGGAGCAGATTGCAAAGGTTGCTACAATTTCAGCTGGAGATGAGACTGTTGGTGAGATGGTTGCGGATGCCATGGAAAAGGTTTCCGGTGATGGTGTTATTACCATCGAGGAATCCAAGACCATGAATACAGAAATTGATGTTGTGGAAGGTATGCAGTTTGACAGAGGATACATCTCAGCTTACATGGCAACAGATATGGATAAAATGGAAGCTACATTAGATGATCCATATATCTTAATTACAGATAAGAAGATTTCAAATATTCAGGAGATTCTTCCGGTATTAGAGCAGGTCGTTCAGTCTGGTGCAAAATTATTAATCATTGCTGAAGACATCGAAGGT
>CALZHV010000238.1 GCA_945787485.1 uncultured Lachnospiraceae bacterium | reverse complement strand
TTTTTAATAAAAAAACACCTATTTTGTACTTTTTCATTCATTATTTTATTTTCTTTTCATTTCTCTTATATATATCGGATTTTTATTAGAAGTAATTTACTGAATGAAGAATGTTAGATTTATTTTAAAGCTTGCTTCCACAACGGCTCATATATCCCATCATAAAATGCTACAAGATTGTTATTTATGTACTCTATTTCCCTTACTATCTCTTCATTACTCATACCGCATCTGTAATAAGGTTGTTCTTTAACAAGCACATCTGTAAAATATTTGTCATAGTCAAGTTTCATTAACTTTTCATATGTTGCTCGTTCCAGCTCCCGCTGTTTTTTTGCATATTCGTTATCCATTACCAGATAATCAAATATTTCATCATTAGTTTCATCCCAAAATTCATTTTTCATACGCATCCTCCTTTGCATGGCAAAAATATTTCCTAAAATATCTTTACCTATTATAAAATAACTTCATTACACTTTATAATATACATAAAAATCAACTAAAATCAAGCAATGACCAAAAAAAGCTCAAAATTATGTAAACAAAAAAGGGCTTTCGCCCTTTTACTCGGAATAGACAAGTCTTTCCTGTGTTATGTTAACTAAAACTTCATCAAGGAATTTCTTTGATATATATCTTGCCATCGGCAAATTCATATCAAGATAATTCCCGCAATCTCTCGCACATGCTCCCGGCACTTCATCATTGTACTCCGACATAAACTCATACATTTCCGTAAGTAACGGAATAATATCCTTCGACTCATAATCTCCTGATAAAATGAGATAAAATCCTGTACGACATCCCATTGGTCCAAAATATATTACTTTATCTTTATAATCATCATGATTTCTTAAATATGTTGCCGCAAGATGTTCAATTGTATGAATCTCTGCAGTGTTCATAACCGGCTCAAAGTTCGGTCTTGTCATTCTGATATCGAAAGTTGTTACAATTCCACCATTTACGTTATCTTTTCTTGACACATAAACTCCCGGCAGAAGATTTAAATGATTAACCTGAAAGCTTGCTATCTTTTCCATATTCTTCTATATCTCCTTATATTTCACTGATTATCGCTTTTACCAATCTTACACTGTGTTCAATTGCCTTTGCTTCAAAAGTTGGATAATCAACTGTTGCACTGTCATCAGCCTTGTCAGATATTGCTCTTATAATCAAAAACGGTACATCATTTAGGTACGCAGCCTGGGCAATTGCCGCACCCTCCATTTCCGTACACAAGCCATTAAAGTTATCACAAATGTATTTTTTCTTTGTTTTGTCAGATATAAACTGATCACCGCTTACAACTCTTCCTTCAAAAACATTTATTTCCGGATTTACTTTTTCACAACATTCCTTTGCAATTTTTCTCAAGCCTTCATCCGCTTCAAATATCGATGTTTTCATTCTCGGAATAACACCCGGCTCGTATCCAAAACCGGTTGCATCCATATCATGCTGAAGTGCATCTGTTGATAAAACTATATCTCCGATTTCAATCGAGTTGTTAAGACTTCCTGCAATTCCTGTATTTATAACAGCATCAACGCCATATTCGTCAACAAGAATCTGTGTGCATATTCCTGCATTTACTTTTCCGATTCCCGAACGGACAACAACTATATTTTTTCCGTCTATCGTTCCGTTATAAAAATCCATTGATGCTCTTTCCATTACATCAACATCCATCATTATTTCCTTTAATTTGCTTACCTCTTCATCCATTGCGCCTATGATTCCTAACATATTATACCTCCAGGACCTTAAATAATTGTCTTAATTTGTTTTTCTGCTTCTGATATTTTTTCACAATAGAATTGATACACATTCATATTATCAAAATTATAATTTGTAACAAAAAAAGTATTTAATATAAACATTGTCACATCATTTATTAATTCCGGTTTCTCATTTTGTTTTAAAGCTACCATGCATTTTCCCATTTCTTTTATGAAATAGTGCCATTTTCTTATATATTCATGATAATTTGAAAGATCTTCTGTATCAATCCATTTTTTCACTTTTATTTTTATTAAATTATTGTTCTTGCACTGGTCTTTTTGTACAAAATATAAAAAATCATTATTTTCATATATTCTTCCCAGGGGAAAAAGCCTGCATATCCCCGGTCTGTTTTTATGTATACTACATCTTGAATTTTCAAGAAAACTGCATTGATTATTCTTATTCATTGCAATGTTCGGAAGAATCAAACCATCAACAATATTTAATTCTATCTTACCCGAATTGAGCAACTGCTGAAAATCATTACCTGTTGCTTCTTTTAACAAACAAATGTCATACGGATCAAGAACTATGGTATTGCCCATTCCCGTGCAACAGCTAACACAGTTTTTACAACCGCCGGTATCACACTTTACCATATCATTTTCGCCATATTTTCTGCCATCAGATATCTCGTTTATATCACAATTTCTTATCATATTTTACACCATTAATCATTTAATTTCTATTTTATCTTTTCATTAATCTAAGCTTTGCTTTTTCTTCACTACTTATCCTGTTTGATTCTAACATCTTTTGGATTGCTTTATTATATGTAACATCATCCAATGTATTATCCTGTAAAAAGCTGTATGTCTTTTCAGGATATTTTGCATAAGCAGTCGCAACTCCCCATGCAACGCCCATCATTCTGTAATATCCCGGATGTGTCAACTCCTGCCACATTTCAAATACCCTGTCAATGTATTCATCAACAAGATAATAATCCATAAGCATTACAGCGACAACTCTCTGAGCAAATTCATCATCTGCATCCTTATATTTTTCAAGAAAGGACCATACCCTATCCCTGTTTTTATTAACACTTTTCATGGTTGCACATACACAATCATTAACTGACCAATTATTTATTTTTGGTATGAATTTTTCGAAATAAGACAATGTTTCTTCAATATTTGTTTTTGCATATCCTATAACCATACCTTGAAGCATTACTTTTTCAAAACTGTCACAGCTTACATTTTCTAAAAAATATCTCCAGTCACATTTTGATATTTCCTTTGCTAACTCCCTCAGTTTTGGAATTTTTACACCAAGAATATTTTCACACCCCGGTATAAGTGAACCTGAGAATTCTTTATAATCTTTAACAGCATTTTTCTTCAAATATGTGTCAACGTAATCAAGCATTTCATTATTCAGATATTCTTCTAATTCTTTTCTTATTTCAAAAGGGTTATTAACAACAACTCCTATAAAGCCCAATTGTTTGG
>CALZHV010000237.1 GCA_945787485.1 uncultured Lachnospiraceae bacterium | reverse complement strand
GGTGAAGTTGTAATTGCACTGAGTCATTGGGTAATGAGTATAAACTACCGACCAAACGATAATCTTGCTTCGAGATATTTGAAGGAATTAAAGCAGGATCCTACCAGACTTGACAATGTCGACCAGATTGCAAAGAAGTACAATATGGCACTCGGTTATTGCGAGACAGGCGATTTTGATCTTGCAATTCTGCAGTTAAAAAGTGTTCTCAGTGAAAATACACATTTTGTAAAAGGATATTTACTTCTTACTCTCATTTATCTGGAAGAACAAAATTATGAGAAAGCAAAGGTTACCATAAGGAGAGTTTTAAAGATTGATAAGGCAAATCCTATAGCACTCCGATACTTAAATGAAATTGGTATTTCAAAGCATGAGATTGAAATTGAAATTGAAAATAATGACGAAGATTTTCTTACTGAGGAATATATGTCGGAGGTATCAATTTCATTAGATGGAAAAACCGAGGGTGAAAAACCGGCTGCCAAAACAAAGATTTTTAAGGAGTTTGTTGCAAAGAAAAAGGATGAGACCGTAAAAATCGGAGAATTTGGTGACGTTACATTTGCCAGATATTCAGGAATTTATGTGCTTGTTGGACTTGTCATTGGTATATTACTGCTAATATTTTTCATAGCTCCGTTACAAAAAAAGAAGCTTAAGGAAGAAAATGAAAAATTAGTTGTTGTATACAGTGAAGAGCTGGCAAGTAAGAATGCGGCAATTGCGGCACTTAAAGATGAAATAAACAGACTGGATACAGAGCTTGAAGAATATAAAATAACAAAAGACGGAAAGGGTAATCCTTTGCCGGATTATTCTGATGTGAAAAACGGAATGTCTGATGAGGACATAGAAAACATGATAAAGAATGAATAGATACTAAAGAAGGCGAAACAAAAATGTTTCGCTTTCTTATTTTTTTGCGCTGAAAGGAAATGTTTATGAAAGATTTTGAATACAAAAATGGAATTTTTATTTATTACCTTCCTAAGGAATTGGATCATTTTGCGGCTGACAGGCTTAAAAATAAAACTGCTGATTTGTTTGATGAAAATATCAGATACCTGGTATTTGACTTTAAAAATACTGTTTTAATGGACAGCTCGGGTATCGGACTAATTACAGGCAGATATAGAAAGGTTCATGATAACGGAGGCATGGTGTATGTGATAAATGTGAATGAAAAAATAGATAAACTGCTTTTGCTGTCAGGAATATATCGCATTGTTTCAAAAAGGGAGAACTCAAATGAAATAATAAATGAATTATTGGAGGAAGGTTATTATGAGTAGCTGTAATGAAATGAGGGTTGAATTTAAGAGTATTGCTCAAAATGAAAGAATGGTTGTAGCAGCTTTTATTACTGAGACAAATCCTACGCTTGAAGAGGTGTCGGACATAAAAACCGCTGTATCGGAGGCGGTAACAAATTCGATTATTCATGCGTATGACAACAGAGAAGGAATTATACATATTAAAGCCAAGACGGAAAACAGACTTGTGACAATATGGGTAACAGATGAGGGGCATGGTATTGAAGATATAAAAAAAGCAATGGAACCAATGTATACAACAAAAGCGAACGAGGACAGATCCGGTCTTGGTTTTTCTTTTATGGAAGCGTTGATGGATGGCATAGAGGTTTGTTCGAAAAAAAACGTTGGAACAACAGTAAAAATGTGGAAGGAGATTGGTGCCACAGGACATCATTTTAATTAGATGAATGAAATGGAACTATTTGAACAGGCAAAAGCCGGAGATAAAAATGCCAAAGAAAAAATAGTTTCTGAAAATACAGGGCTTGTATGGAGTATTGCAAGAAGATTTATGGGAAGAGGATATGATTTGGAGGAAATATATCAGATAGGATGTATTGGATTGCTTAAAGCCATTGAGCGTTTCGATGAGCAATATCAAGTTATGTTTTCCACGTATGCAGTTCCTTTGATTCAGGGAGAGATAAAGAGATTTTTAAGAGACAACGGTATGATAAAGGTTTCAAGAATTTTAAAACAAAACGGATATATAATTAAAAAAGCCAGAGATGAATATATTGATGAAATGGGACAGGAGCCAAAGCTTGAGGAATTGTGCGAGAGAACCGGTCTTTCAATGGAGGAACTTGTGATGGCATGCGATGCAAATCGCGAAATTGATTCTATATATAAAACAATTAATAACTCAGAAGGAAAGCAAATGTATCTTTTGGATTACATTGTAAATGAAAAGAGTGTGGAAGAGGTGTCTGAAAATACGTTTAACAGACTTATTATAGAAAATGCAATGAATGAATTGAATGAACAGCAACGGGAATTAATCAGACTAAGGTATTTTGGTGACAAGACTCAGACCGAGGTTGCCGCAATTTTAGGAATAAGTCAGGTTCAGGTAAGCCGGCTTGAGAAAAAAACATTAGGGCAGATGAGAAAAATTATTGACTTATAATCGAACTAATAGTACAATTATCAATAAATAAGTATAAAAATCAAAATTAATATTCATAAAACGAACTAAAAGTCCGATATATGAAATGTGAGTTTGATTTTGCCTTGTTAACGGCTATCTTATTATTAACATTGGAGATTGGTATGGGAGCTCGAAAGAAAGAGGCTTTGGAACAATTCAATCGTGACAATATTCTAAGTGCAGCTAAAGAATTATTTGAAAAAAAAGGCGTAGAGAATACTACTATGGATGACATTGCAAAGTATGCGGATTATAGTAAGTCAACGATTTATGTGTATTTCAAAAGCAAGGATGATATTTACAATTGTATATTGGAACGTTATATGAATATTCTTGCTTGTCAGATTGAAAGTGATGTGGCATCTGAAAAAGATTTCGAGAAAGGATATTACAGATTGTGTAATAGTCTTGTGAAATTCGAGCATGAATACCCGCAATATTATGCAGGATTGCTGGGACAGGAAAAGATAACAAACGGAAAGAAGAAAACGGAAATTAAGTTAAACACAGTGGGAGAAGGAATCAACGACGCAATAACAGGTTTACTTCAAAAAGGCATTGAAAAAAAGGTTCTAAGAGATGATATAGAGCTTGAACCTACGGTGCTGTATGTATGGTCTGCAATAAGCGGAATTATACAGGTTGCAGGTAAAAAAAGTGATGTGTTCGATACGACTATCAAGATGGGGAAGGAAGAATATCTTGATTACTCATTTAAAACATTTTATGAGTCGTTGATCAGGAGGTAAAATAAGGTATGAATTATGTTTTTTATGTTTCGGATATGGACTGCA